>NZ_JAJCHK010000045.1:0-42761 GCF_020554465.1 Enterocloster sp. 210928-DFI.2.20 | reverse complement strand
ATAGAATTGGGGCGGGATTTTAACAAATCCCACCCCAACTATTGACAAAGAGCCTCAAAAAAAAGGATTCCTGCTTGAAAACAACAGGAAATCCAATTTATTTATACCCATATTGTAATTCCATTTCTCATATTAATACGTCATATAACCTCTTGACGCTTTGTAGTATAGAGGCTGTTGGTTCCATCCGATATCTTCCATCTGTAATCTCCAATGACAAAAAGCCGTTATATGAATAACGCGAAAACTCCTCCAAATAATCTTTCATATCAAGGCACCCATCCCCCCATGCCAGATGTCCCCTAGGCGCCCCATCAATAAAGTGCACATGAACCAATCGTTCTCCAAACGTTTTTAAGTAATCCTCCGGATGCTCTCCAGCTAATGCCATAGGGATAGTATCTATCATAGCCCCTATATTAGGATGGTTTAACTCGTCCATCATTTTTTTCAGTGTTGAAAGATTGTATACCAAATTACTTTCATCTCTTCTTAAGACTTCCAGAGCAAGGGTCATGTGATAATCTGCAGCCATATCTCCCAAAGACATGAGGCCTTCCCTGGCATATTTCCAAGCCTCTTCTTTATTGCTGTCATCCATGTATCCCCAACCGGTAGTAACCAACATCTTGTTTGTTCCCAATTCTGAAGCAGCCCGTAAATTATCCTCAAAAAACTGGAGGCTTCGTGTCCTCTGTGCTTGAGTCTCACCAGCCAGATTAATCGGATAGATGCACTGCTCAGGGGTGTAGCACACTAAATCCAACCCTCGCCTCTCTATCTGATGTCTGATATGACACACATCTTTGTATGTCATATCCTCCAAGTGGAAATGTGGAGCCGCCCCCCAGAGCTCTATATGATTTACCTCAGCCATAACAGCGTCATCCAAAAATTTTTCCAGTGGATAATAACCATACTGAATATTCATAACTGATATCTGATTTTTTCTAATTGTTATCATAACATTGATTCCCTTTCTTAGGCGTTTACCATAACCGTCATTTTATATCGATCCGGATTGATTACGCTCTTACAATTATGTACAGGATTCCCTTCTCTGTCATAGCTGACGTCCTTTACTGAGAGAAGCGGCTTATTAAGAGGGACTCCAAGATATTGCTGTTCCTGTTCATTTGCCTGGCATATCCCGATTCTCTTAACTCCATTATCCATAACAGTACCATTTTCTGCCAGTATCTGATACAATGACCCTGTTAAGTCATGGCTTAAAAGATATGCAAACCTAGCTGGAAAATGGTTTTCCTCCAACATGACAGGCACTCCATCACAGGTACGCACACGCACAATCTTTATAATTTTTTCATGTTCCTGTATTTTTAATTCTTCAGCATCCACCACAGTAGCCTCTGCCAGTTCCGCCGAGACAAGCTGCGCGCCAGCCACATTTCCTTCAGCCATACAGCTTTGAGTAAATCCCATAAAACCATTAATATTGCGGCAGAGCTTTTTCTGAGAGACAAATGTGCCTATCCCCTGCCTTTTAATCAGAATTTCTTCTTCTACTAATAATTCCACAGCCTTACGTACAGTAATCCTGCTGACATCATATTCCCTGCTCAATTCTATCTCAGTCGGAATCCTGTCATTTTCTTTCAATTCTCCATTAAGTATCTGATTCTGGATTACCTCCATCAACTGCTGATACAGAGGGACGCTTGATTCCTTGTTCAGTTTTCCCATGATTTTGCCTCCATCATTTATGTTTGTAACATCATTATACGATACATAACCATTTATATTTTTAGTATACCATTGGGAAAGTATTAGCGCAACCGTAACAAATGTCCCTTTACCCTTGAATTTACTACATCTTGGTATCTACTGCTCCAACATCAACAGGTATTAGCCACACTAGTAATCCAGCCTCCTATAATACCTTCTGATAGCCAAAGGATGCCGCCTGTTATACTCCAAATGCGTGGACACCCTCTGGAACGCAGAGCGCATCATAATCGGGCAGAGCATTCCCCTGAACTCGTCGCTGATCCCCTTAAGCTCAAACTCCTTGCTGTCAAACACAGTCACCTTGGCGCTGATCTTGTGGACAAAATTTTCCACCCTGTCCATAAGCGGACGCGTTTTATCCTCACCCTTAATTAAAATTACAGAGGTATCCCTGTCAATAACCTCCAATGTCCCGTGGAAGAAATTAGAGGCCGATATGGGCCTTGTGCGCATCCACTGCATTTCTTCCATGATACACATGCCATAGCAGACAGCCCAGTCCTCCAGATTGCCGGAACCAACCAGATACTGGATGGGCTCATCCTGATATGCCCTTGCATATTCTGCTGCTTTTTCATCTGCCTTCTTATAAATCTCCACCACATTCTCCGGCATATTCTTAAGTTCCTCAAAAAACTTCTCGTACCGTGGAAACTGGCCTGCATGATACATGAAACGCAGGGTCACGGTGTACCAGAAGTAATATCCGCCGCCTGTGGTGGTTATAAGATAATCTGATTTTTCATAGAGCGGACTGCCTTCCTTCTCCACATACCCTATAACCGCTGCCCCGATTTCGTGGGCCTTATCCACCGCTGCCACCACTTCCTTTGTATCACCGGAAATACTCTCGATAACTACCACGGAATCTTTGGAAAAGTGGGGATTGTCCACCACACAGAAGTCCGCTGCGTTTTCGATGAACAGCGGGATGGTAGAACCTTCTTCCCTTACGATGTGGGCCATCTGGTTGGCATAGAGCACGGTTCCCCCGATTCCGATATAGAAGATATTTTTATATCCTCTCTTTACCACCTCATCTACTGCTTTTTCTGTTGCTCCCACAATGCTGAGTCCGTTTTTGTGCTCCTGCAGAACCTTTGCCTCATCAAAATTAAACATAACAGCTCCTCCTTAACGTCATATATTGTTATGTATAACATATCATAACATTATATAAAATACAAGATGAATTTTACTTTTATGCACAAAGAATGGGCTGCCTGCATACTACCATGCTTGGCACCCCATTTTTCCTGTTGTTTCTATCGTATTACTATCATGTCCTTACTCCGGACAACTTCCATAGCCATCCTTTATAATCAGCTGCAATACCGTCTTAGTACATCCACATTAATATCCACGCCCAGTCCCGGTCCTTCCGGGGCTTTTACTTTGCCGTCTTCGATCCCGATATTTTTTACCAGCAGTTCATCCCTAAGAGGATTGAAATTACGGTCATACTCAATCATAGGTTCATTCTGGAATGGAATCCTGTGAGCCGTGTGAGGCTCGGCCGGCATGGAGCACAGGGCAGCCAATGCCACAGACATGGCGATGCCAGAGCCCCATGCATGGGGAATCACTGTTACACCATAAGCAGTAGCAAAATCCCGTATCCTTAAGAATTCCGTCAGACCTCCGCAGACCGTAATATCCGGCTGTGCAATGTCAATACATCTGGAGGTTATGAAATCGCGAAACCCGTACAGGGTATATTCCGCTTCTCCTCCGGCTATGGCTATGTCCAGCTTTTCCCTTACACACCTGTACCCCTCCCGATCCTCGGGTATCACCGGCTCCTCCATGAAAAGTACATTCTCCTTTTCCAGGTATTTACCCATACGAACAGCTGTATATGCATTATACGCATGGTTGCAGTCCACAAATATACCCACATCATCTCCCACCGTTTCCCGAATAGCATGCACCCTCTTTGCGTCGTCTTCAACGGAGAGAAGGCCGATTTTCACCTTCAGCATCTTAAATCCGGCGTCCACATAGCCAGCTGCTTCTGCTTTCAGCTCATCCAACGTCTTCCCCAGATCCAGATACTGATCCCCGCGGTAGTAACAGCCGGTGGCATACATTTCCACACATTCCCTCTGCCTCCCTCCCATAAGATGGGCGGCAGACACGCCCAGAGCTTTGCCGCAGATATCCCACAGAGCTATGTCTATTGCACTGATTGCCTCAATATATGTTCCCTTCTGTCCGAAATCCTTGGTATAATTGTACATTTCATGCCAGAGTATTCCTTTATCCAATGGATTCCTACCCAAAACTCTGGGCGCAAGTACATGTTCAATACAGGCCTGTACAGGCTCTGCTGGTCCATATTGCCCGCCTTCCCCCCATCCATATAGTCCGTTATCCGTCTCTATATATACCAGAAGGCTGTTTCTCTCAGGAAATGCACATTGGGATGAAAAAAATCGTTTCTCTCCCAAAGGCACCCGCAATATGTATGTCTCTATTTTCGTAATATACACTTCATTTCCTCCTTCATCTGTCAATCGGCTGCTGCAATCGAGTAATGCAGTATTTCCTCACTGCTGGTCCGGGCTGTTATAAGCTCTTTAACAATTCTTCCTTCCCTCATAATCAGAATGCGGTCAGAGGAACTAAGAAGTTCATCGGTCTCCGATGAAAAGATTATAATACCAACCCCCTGCGCTGCAAGGCGTTTCAGATTATCATATATTTCCTGCTTTGCACCCACGTCAACGCCACGGGTAGGTTCGTCGAGCAGTACCAATTTTTTCTTGGCTGCAATCCAGCGTGACAGTACAATCTTCTGCTGGTTTCCTCCGCTGAAGGAGGTAATATTCTGTTCCGTATTTTTAGGTTGGACATTAAAATCCTCCATCATATGGAGTGTAATGTCATGTTCCTTTTTCCTGTTAATAAGAAAACCAACTTTATCCAGCATGGAGATAGTAATGTTTTTCTGGGCCGTGAAATTTTCCAGGATCCCCTCATCCTTTCTGGAGATGGGCACATATCCGATTCCTTTTGCAGATGCCTCATAGGGAGAGGCGATTCTTAACCGCTCCCCTTCCAGCAGGATATCTCCTGTAAATCCTCGATTTACACCGAAGATAGTCCTGGCCAAATCGCTCTTACCGGAACCCACCAGACCGCTGACAGCAAGGATTTCCCCTCTGCTAAGCTGCAGGCTTACATCATGAAGCTTATTCTTATAGTTCAGGTTTTGTACTTCAAATAAAATCTGCTCCGGATCACCATTGGTAATTTTGGTCCGCTTGAATATCTCCACTGCTTTTCCCAGCATGTGTGCCGTGATGACCTCCAGCTTAAAATCATCCACCCGCCCTTCTGCCACACATTTACCATCCCGCAGGATGCTCAGAGTATCGCACAGCTGGAACACTTCTTCCATCTTATGGGTAATCAACACAATGGCAATACCCTTTTGCTTCAGATTTCGTACCAAATCATAGAGAATGGTCTCCTCTGCTTTCGACAAGCTGGAGGAGGGTTCATCCAGAAACAGAACCTTAGGATTGGTATATACACATTTCGCAATTTCTATCAGCTGCTGCTGGGCCAGGGACAAGGTTTTCACCTTAACCCTAGGATCTATGGCAACAGACAGACTGTCCAGAAGCTCCTTCACCTTATGATGGCATCCCTTCCAGTCAATGAGACCTCTGTGCTTGAGCATCCTGTTTCCCATAACATTCTCAGTCACTGTCATTTCACCAAATAAATTCAGTTCCTGAAACACCATGGAAATGCCTCTGTCCATGGCCTCAAAGGGTCCGGCGAACCGGACCTCCTGGCCTTCCATTGCTAAAGAACCAGCATCATACTTATAGATTCCCTGAAGAATCTTCACCAGCGTGGATTTTCCTGCGCCGTTTACTCCCAAAAGCGCATGAACCTTCCCCGAATAGAATTCTATGGATATATCCTCAAGGACATTATTGCTGCCAAAGCTTTTATAAATATGTTTAGCGGAGAGAACTGATTTTACCATAGCAATCTTCCTTTCCTTATTGTACAGGAGTCTGCATCTTGTAGGCATCCTGTTCCATAACACCCCACGTTTCCACCTTGGATACATCCAATTTACCCCAGCGGTCAGAAGATTCCAGATTGTCAATGGTAACCGGCGTAGTATCAAAGAAAATAGTCTCAGGTACCGTATATCCGTTGATATAATCCACAATTACTTTGTATGCGATATCGGAATGAAGGGCGGCATTATGTTCTGCTTCCTGGTCCACATATTTCTGTTCCAGATAAGAACAGCCATTAGGGTCACAGTCGATTCCCACGATTGTCACATGGTTCTCATCTCCCACCGGTGCCAGACGTCCCAATTCGTTCAATGCCTGAATTACGCCGGACATCATGCAGTCTGCACAGCAGAAAACTGTATTTGCATCGGGATTGCGGGTCATCATATCAATTACTGCTGTATAAGCAGCACTAGGATCCCATTTGCTTTCAGTCTCAGCCAGCACGGTCACATTATCGTACTTATCAGCTACTTCATTGAAACCATCCCTCCTGTCGTGGGCAATGTTGGAACTCATATCCCCCAGCACAGTGACCACTTTTGCCTCGTATCCACCTTCCTCAGCTAATTTGGCAACGTACTCTGCATTGACACGGCCCAGAGATTTCTGGTCGGTCTGTATGGAACAGAATATTTCTACATTTGTGTCTGCTATGATACCGGTATCCAGTAGAATAATGGGAATCTTTGCTTCATTTACTTTCTTAAGCGCCGGTACAATGGCTGCCTGGTCAATGGGTTTAATGACCAGTGCATCAGGCTTGAGTACAAGGGCATCTTCCACCATCTGTGCCTGTTTCGACGCATCATTCTCAGGATTATAAATCTGGCAGTCACCTCCCTGAGCATTCACAAGTGCTTTCAAATACTCTGTGCTTACTGCCTGCCAGTCGCTGGCACACTCATTTGCAATATATACTACCTTTACTCCATCTAAAAGCTTGTCGGAATTGGCGCTGTCAGCGGCATTTAAATCCCGGGCAGCATCTGCTGCGGGGTCTGCAGCCTCAGACGCCCCCTTAACATCATCTTTTCCGGCTACAGAAGCTGCTGTCTCTGCCGCTTTGTCTGCCGCAGTTGTAGCGCTTCCTCCAGAAGAACAAGCTGCCAGGCTGAGCGCCATGGCGCCGGATAACAAGATAGATAATAACTTCTTCATAATAAATCTCCTTTCCCTTCATACAATTGTTTTTACTTCACCCAGTATAACCTTTATATCTGTCCAGTCTCTCCCACTGGTTCTTTACTTTTCCTGCATTTTTCTCTTCTGTACCGCATCCACTGCCACAACCACAAAAATAATCAAACCCTTACAGATTTCCTGGGCAAAGGGAGACACTCCCATAAGGTTCAACCCGTTGGTAATCATGGCAATGGTGATAGCGCCGATAATAGTGCCAAATACAGAGCCCACGCCGCCTGACAGACTGGTCCCGCCCAGCACTGCCGCTGCTATGGCATCCATTTCCGTGTTGGATATCATGGTAGAAGATGCACTCATCAGCTTAGATGTCATAAGAATTGCTCCAAGGCCGCACAGAAAGCCTGAGATGATGTAGGCGATAATGATAACCTTAGATGTTTTGATACCAGACATCCATGCAGCTTTGACATTGCCTCCCACTGCATACAGCTTCCGGCCGTAGTTGGTATAACGCAGAATCAGACTGGCAATAACAGCCACAACCGCCATCATAATGACAGGACCAGGAATGATTCCCAGTAAATACTTACAGAATATCCCGTGTACCTCCGGAAACCCGTACAGCGTAAGACCGCCTGAGAACAGCTTGCCATAACCAGTTGTAATCAGATTCATAGCCATGGTCACCACAAATGCAACCATGCCAAACTTTCCAATTGCGTAACCATTGATAATTCCTACCAATGCTCCTATAACCAGAGCCGCCAACAGGCATACCGCCCAGTTCACACCGCTCATCATCATTTTGGAAACCAACAGGGATGTCATAATGATGTTGCCAGTTACAGACAGATCAATCCCGCCTGTAATCAAGACAAAGGTCATGCCGATACCAATGATACCGTTCAGGGAGGCCGATACCAGAATATTGCGGATATTCTGGGTATTCAGGAACAAACCCTGCGTGCCAAAGGTAAAAAGTACGCAGATTAATGCCATCAATAGAAGCAGGGCCCCCTTGTTGTCTGAACCCAGATGCTTTTTCAAAGCCGATTTCATAACAAACCTCCATTCTCATCAACTTGTAATATATAACATATCATACAACTATAGATAAAAAATATATTATTTCATTCCTCCATTTGATCCTTCCGTTTTTTCAGGATTCTCAGACAGCATTACGGCTGTTTCTAAATTCAACCCGCAATGCTGCCCAGGAAGCCAGGGTAAGTGACGGCTGTATCTGTTCTTGACGTCATGCCACAACTCATACCGGTTGAGATGTCCACAACAAAACCTGGTCCAAACCCGTGTCCGGTTCAATACTGTCCTGAAACATCCTTTCACTTGCCGTCAGATGGTCCTTCATCTTGTCCTGCGCCCCCTCCGGATCCCTGGCCTTGATGCGTTCCAAAATCGCTGCATGGAATCCAGAATCATTCTCAACCTTACCTCCAGACTTCACCACATGCTCCACAATCTGCTTCATCAGAGGCTCTATCGCAGTGTATACGGCAATCAGCAGACGGTTCTGGGATGCAACAGCCAACTCCATATGGAAGGCCACATCATAGTCAGCATATGTGGATATGCCGATATCCTTCCGGCGCATCTTACGGATATATCCATCCATACGCTCTATCTGTTCCTTAGTAGCCCTGATGGCTGCAAATCTGGCCATCTGAGTCTCAATCATGTTTCTGGTCTCCATGAATTCCGCAAATGTATAGCTCTCCCTTAACACCATGTTACGGAATGAATCCGCAGCCACATTTTTGCTGTTATCAATGACGAAAATCCCTTTGCCGTGCTGCCGTTCCAGGAATCCTTTTTCCACTAGGGCGCTGATTGCATCCCTGGTGGTGGTCCTGCTCACATTAAAGCGGTTGGACAGTTCCGACTCACTGGGCAGATACTCACCTACCCTGAATGTACCATTTAGTATCATTTCCTGTATTTCGTTCTGCACCTGCTGGGATAAAGAAATTTTTTGTACCTGCACTGTATTATCTCCCCTTATCTTTTACTTATATGATATCATACTTATTTTACTAGAATATCACACGGAGGGGGGTAGAAACAATCATTATTTCCGAAAATATCAGGAATGGAAACGGCCAATGGCGTCACATATGACCACAGCCTTACCAGTAGTCATCTCATCATAGCAGTTGTACATATTGTCAGTTCCAATTCCACTTTCCTTCCGCGGCATATAGGGAACACTACCCGGACGGAAACAGGAACTTCCGTTGATGACCACGCCTCCCACTTCCAACATATCGGCCAGCCTGAGGGCCTTTGTCACATCCCTGCTGTACACCGCCGCCTGAAGACCATACCGTGAATCATTCGCAATCCGCAGACCATCCTTCTCATCCTTGCATGCAATAATAGTAACTACCGGCCCAAAGCACTCCTCGCTATAGAGCTGCATATCCTCTGTTACTCCTGTTATTACTGTGGGTTTGATGAAATTACCTTCCCATCTTCCGCCGCAGTGAAGCCTGGCACCTTTAGACACAGCATCCGCAATCATGGCTTCTATCCGGTCGGCCGCCTTTTTATGGATGACCGGTCCTACATCCACACTGGGGTCTGACGGATTCCCCACCTTCATGGACTTTGCCGTCTCCGTACACAGCCCAGCCAAAGCGTCTACCACGTTCTCATCCACAATCAGGCGTTTGTCTGCCACACAGGCCTGACCGTTTCCAACTGTGAACCTGCCTTTAATCAGTCCCTCTGCCACCAGGTTCAGATCTGCATCCCTGCATACGATTACAGGGTCATTTCCTCCCAGCTCCAGGGAAAGATGTTTTAAATATTTGGCAGAACGCTCCATAATCTTCTTACCCACTGTGCTGCTTCCTGTAAATGTGATCATCGGCACATCCGGATGGTCCACTAAGGCATTACCTGCCTCCTCGCCATATCCGGTAACCATGTGAAACGCTTCTTTTGGAACACCAGCTTCCAGGAACAGATTCCCTACCTTCAGGCATGCCAGAGGACAATCCTCGGACAACTTCAGTATAACGGAATTACCTGCGCAAAGGGCCCCGCCCAGCTTATACGCCATCATCTCCAGAGGAAAATTAAAAGGAATGATACCTGCCACCACACCTCTTGGCTGGCGGTAAACCATGGCCATCTGACCTGCACAGTCTTTCATGGCATCCATAGGGTATGTAGTTCCCTGAGGGTCCTTCCCCCGGTCTGACAGGGTCCGTATGATCTCAGCCATCTTATCAATCTCAAAATCAGCCCAGTAGTGGGTCTTACCATTCTCTGCAATCAGAATATCCCTTATCTCATCATGATGGACGTCTATCAAATCCGCTGCTTTCAGCAGATATGCGCTTCTCTCTCTGGCAGAGATACCCCTGTTTATCTCGTATCCCTTAAGGGCTGCCTGCACAGCTTCCTCCACATCCTCCACCCTACCGCGGGGAACCGTATCAATTATTTCACTGTTTGATGGATTTAAGATTTCAATGACTTCCCCACTTTTTGCATCACACCAGGAACCGTTAATCAGCATCTTCATGATCCTACCTCCTAATTTGTAACATATCATACAAGTTGGGCCTAAAAATAAGACATTCATACTTAAATAACCCCGCTTTAAGTTCTCCGGATTCACCCGATTGCCCATAGTTGTATGATATGTTATCTGTTTGTTTATAGAATACTACTATTTTATTTCCATGTCAATCCTGTTTTTTGTATTTTTTCACTATTATCAACCTATTTTTTCTCGTTCATGACATACTATTCGAACATCAAAAAAGAGCTGCCAGCCCTGACACGTCATCACATGACCCGCCGGAACAAAAACAGCTCTCTTATCTCAAACCTACTCTAACGCAAACATAGACATGGCATTCAGCACATCCTGCTCCATTGCATCCACTGCCGCGTTAGCCAAATCATGGAAGTATTTGACTTCCTTCTCCTCCAGCAGTTTCTTCACTGCCTTCACGCCCGCGTTGGACATATAGGAGAAATAGTTGATTTTACGGATACCGCAGCGGATCGCCCTCTGGGTATCCGCTACGCTGATGCCGGATCCCCCGTGCATAACCAGCGGAAGCCCTGTCAATTCCTTGATTTTCACAATCCGGTCAAAATCCAGCTTTGGCTTGGTTGCATAGAATCCGTGGACGGTTCCCACCGATGCTGCCAGGGCATCTATGCCCGTATCTTTTACATACCTGGCTGCCAGCTCAGGGTCTGTATACGCGTCGCTTACATCATTGATGGCAAAGGTTTTTCCCTCATGTCCCGTGACAATGCCTATCTCAGCCTCCACATCCGCGTTGCAGGCTTTTGCCATGGCCACTACTTCCCTGGTCATTGCCACGTTTTCCTCATAAGCAAGGGAGGAGCCGTCGTACATGACAGCGGAAAAACCTAAATCCAGGGCTTTTCTCACATAGTCCAGGTCCTCGCCATGGTCCAGCATAACGCAGACAGGAACCCTGGCCTCCTTCGCCATACGCACCATGATGGGGCCGATGATATGAATGGGCATCTCGCACTCATGAAGCTGCGCGTGCTGGATAATAACTGGTTCTTCACGTTTCTCTGCCGCCCGTATAACCGCCATAAGAATTTCCAGATTCGGCGTGTCAAAGGCACCTATACAGCATTGCTTTTCTTCCGCATACCGCAGAACATGGTTCATATTTACTAACATCCGGCATTCTCCTTACTTTTCCTCATAGAGTTCAACGATGGCATCATCCCAGATTACAAATGCCAGGCGCACACCAGGGCCGCAGTCAGCCGGCCCGAATATGATCCTCTGAGCCTGGGAGGCATAGTGGTCCAAATCGTCCACCCTGTAAGCCACATGGGGCTGCTTGGAAAGAATCTCTGGGAAGGGTGTTCCCTCCTCGAATTTCAGGTACTCTATCTTAAAATCATAGTCGTCCACATTGCTTACCCAGAACTTCATGTCCTCGTTATATGTCATTCCCTCTTTTTTATTTAGGACCGGGATTCCTATATGCATATATTCTGCCGCCATGACCCATATCCTCCTCATCTTTCTCTCAAACTGATTTTTCCTTGTGCCGCCAGTACGTTCTTAAACACCCTCTTATTTCTTCATATACGGCGTATTGCACGGTGCATTCCAGTAGTGCAGAAGCTCATCGTCCATCCTAGCCATGAACATCTGGAAGCCGGCCTGCTCCTGTACGGTGAGAAGCTCGCCCACATAATTGGCCACAATCTCAATGTTCTTCTCCTTCAGGTAGGATACGCACTTGCGGTAAATGATGAACAGCTCCATCAGTGTGGTGGCGCCGGTTCCGTTGAGAATCAGCATGATTTTCTCGCCTTCCCTGATATCCAGGTCAGCCAGAAGGCCGTCCAGCATGATCTTGGCTGTTTCATCGGCTGACTTCATGGTCTGGCGTCCGCCGCCGCCCTCTCCGTGCTGTCCCATGCCGATTTCCATTTCATCCTCGCCCAGATCCGCGAGCAGGCTTCCTGTTGCCGGATGGGTCGCTCCTGATACAGCTACGGCCAGGGTAGCCATGTTATCTGCAAACCGCTGCGCAATGGCAGCCACTTCCTCCAGGCTCTTTCCCTCGGCAGCCGCTGCTCCTGCTATCTTATAGGTGGGGATACATCCCACCAGGCCTCTCCTGTCATCGGCGTTGGAGCGGGGCGCATTGGCAATATCCTCCTGTGTCACTACCTTGACCACATTTAATCCTTCCTTTGCGCATTTCTTCATGGTCAGGTTGCCGGTAAGCATGTCGCCTGCATGGTTTAAGACTATGTAGAGAACGCCCTTGCCCTTGTCTGCCAGCTTTATGGCATCCAGGCAGGCCTGAGGTCCGGGAGCCGCGAAAACATCTCCCACCACAGAGATATCCACCATTCCTTCTCCCACAAATCCGCTGATAGCCGGCTCATGGCCGGAGCCGCCCTGAGTCACAATAGTAACCCTGTCGGCTTCAGCCAGCTTATTGTTAATGATCATGCGGTTTTCACCCAGGGTCACCAGCTCCTTGTGTGCCTCGGCAAAGCCTTCTAACAGCTCCGGCGTCAGATTCTCAGGATTGTTTATAAATTTCTTCATCTTCATAATTTTTACCTCTCCCAATTTTATTTTATTGACCGCATCCGTAAGCCATTCACTTCCGTATGCCGTCCACTTCCGTTACCTTCTATTTCCGTTACCTTCTATTTCCGTTACCGTCCACTTCCGTTACCTTCTACTTCCGTTACCGTCCACTTCTGTAACCGTCCACTTCTGTAACCGTCTACTTCAGTCCGTCACAAAGTCCTGCAAAAAACAGGGATGTGCTCACCGCACCCGCGTCCGGAGTGCCGATGGTCTTCTCCTTATAGCTTCTCGCCCTGCCATACTTGGACACATACTGTTCGCTCTCCTTTGCGCCCCTGGCCGCTGCCCCCTTGGCCGCCTCCAGCACAGCCATCACATCGTCCTTTGCGTTCTGGGCTGCTTCCACAGCAGGAATCAGGGCATCCATCATGGTCTTGTCCCCCACGCCTGCGTTAGTGATGTCTTCCATGGCCGACAGGCATTCCGTAAACATTTCCTTCAGAGTACCTGCATCAATGGGTTTATTCCCTTCCAGGGGACCTGACAGTCCTCCTATCATGGTTCCGTATAATGGACCTGCGCTTCCTCCTCCGATCTCCATGGTATTGTCTCCCAGGTCCTCCAGAAATGTCTCCACGTCATCGTCATCCCAGCCATCCAGGCTCTTCTCGATCAGACCGGCAATCTTTCCAATGGTAACGCCGTGGTCCCCGTCGCCGAATCTGGAATCAATTTCGCTGAGATAATCCTTGTTCTCATTCCAGACCTGGGCGGCTTTTCTGAACATTTTTGTAATTTCCGGTTTTGAAAGTAACATATGTAACCTCCTCTCATGCATTTTCCCCAAATTACTCATGATTTTAGATTAACATTTGTTAGTTCCTTTGTCAATTATTCATCGCTCCCATCTTTGTTTTTTGCCCTAATGCACAAAAAATGCGCAGTCCCTTTAGCAAACTGCGCATTTATGGTTACGTATGTAACCCAATATTATTCTAACGCTTCCCTGACCACATGCTCCGGTGCAATAAAATGTTTCAGGTAACCGGTTTTTAAGGCTGCCCTGAATGCCTTTGGGCTGGTATTGGCAGAACAGATACCCACCACATGCCTTGTCCTGGTCAGAAGCTCCAGTGGAATCTGAATGGCATAATCCGTATCTGACCGGATGATATGTCCCTGGCTGTCCATAAAATAATTCAGGATCCGCCCCACTGCCTTCTGCCTTATGAGCAGGTCTCCATATCTGGCCTCCGAAGCAAAATCCGGTACCGAAGGAAAATTCCCGATATTGACCAGCGCCACATCCAGTTTTTCCCAGACATGATATATCTCATGGTAGCTGTCCAGCTCTCTGGTCAGTTTCAGCTCCTGCTCAGAAAGCACGCAGGCCGGTGAATAGATAAATCTGGGCTGGGCCCCGCTGTGCTCCGCAATGGAACGCACCAGTTCATTGGAGTGGTAATTCTTAAGCCCCACGCCGCCGTTTCCTATGAGCGGGCAGACAAATGTTCCTATGGGCACCAGCTTCGCCTTCTGCTCCATATGCTTTACAACATCCCCTATGATATGGCCCCATCCAATGCCCAGGCTGGCGCCTCCCAGCTCTGACAGATAAGAGATGGCCGCCTCTGCCACAGCCTCATTGGTAGTCTGGTCATTTGGCCCTCCAGGTACAGCCACACCGTCATAAATCCCAAAGCAGCGTCCCACCAGTTCCATCAGTGACGGCGCGCCGCCGGATTCCCCCTTGGGTGCATTTATCCGGATGGTGACAATGCCCCGGTCCCGCGCTTCCTTCAAAAGCTTGCTGACCATGGGACGGGATATACCGTATCTGTCCGCAATCTCACTCTGGGTCCTGTCCTGCTCATAATACATTCTGGCCACATTGACCAGACGCTCTGTTTTCTTATCCATACTGCCTCTTATTCATATCGCCTGGGCCTCTTTGGCATGTCACAAAAGCGTATACTCCAGCATCTCATACGCCAGCCTGCTGCCCTCATTGATATCACCAGGCAGAAGGGCCCTGGCCACGCATTTCTCATCGTCATCCAAAACATCCGTGCGCTTCAGATAAGCGTAATCCCCATCAATCCGTTCCACTCTGTAATCCACACGCTCAAACATGGCTGTATTCCACCTCCGCTTCCTATTTACGGCCGCAGCACTGGCGGTAACGCTTACCGCTGCCGCAGGGACAGGGCGCATCCGGGTCAATGCGGGCTGTCTTGGCGTCCAGCTCCACCCGGTTATAACCACAGCTTCCAACCGTCCTGGTTTCCTTCCATACCTGTTCCATGATTTCATCGAATCCATTCATCTTTTCCTGGGAATCCAGGTTCAGTCCGAAATGCTCCATGATGTCTTCCACTGCTTTTGGCGTTGTCCCCAGCCTTATGTGGTGATGGATGGAGGACGCTGCCTCCTGAGCAGTCTCCTCATCGCAGCCAACCATGGCCAGGAAAAATGCCTTCAGCGGACGGATATGCCTCTTAATCTCCACTGCTCCGGTTCTGGCAATCTCCTTTACCTGGGCGGCAGAAGGTATATAAAACTCCTTGCCCTTCTGATAATTCAAGACATCTTTATAGGCATCTGCCTGAACCAGATCCCAGTCAATCAACCGGCCGTCCCAATAAGCAAAATCAGTCCAGACCCCTTTCATCTCACGGCAAAGGCGGGTGATTTCCCCTGCATCTGCCTCACAGCCAACTGTCTTGCAGATTGTCTCCACCTGACCCGCGTCAGCGGCGCCGTAAAGGTATACTGCCGCCTTACAGCAGGCCCATACCTGGCTGCGGTAATGACGCTCAGACCGGAATTTCTCCGTATTCAGTTCATCATATGCCTCTGCCACATCCGAAGGAACAACTGCTGTGCCCATACTGGTAAACCCGCAGTAACCGCCGTAGTGCAGAAAACGGAGCGCTTCCAGGTCCCCCTGGTATTCCATTCCTCCGGCTGCTGCGGCCTTCTCAAACTCTGCCGCGGTTTCATCGCTTATGGTGCCGAAAAACTGACCCATGCGCCGGGAATCCAGCAGGGCTGCAGCCAGAGCCGGGGCCAGCTTATTCTTTCCCAGCTCATCGCATCCCCCAATATGGTGAACCTTGGCAATGCGCAGAAGCTCGGTCTTTTCAAACCTGGAAAACAGGTCCTCCAGCCTGTGGATTACCCTTGGGGCCGGCCTCTGTGTTTCCGGCTTTTCAGTATCCCAGAGGCCGGTTACCTGCTTGTGGGCTGTATGTTCCCGGGATGCATGTGCCTGTACCACATGTTCCTGAGCCGCGTCCCCCTGTACCGCATCCTCCTGTACCCCACGTTCCTGAGCTGCATTCTCCTGCCCGTCTCCCGCTCCGCCTTGTCCGAATGCCGGATGTGCCTTTAAATTGGCATTTACTTTATCCAGATCATACTCTTCCATTCCCTGCCGGCCGGCCCATTCCTCCATCAAGTCATGCTCCTCAGCTTCAGGGTCAGCCAGCTGGTCCAACAGGTCATAGTAACCGCCTATGCCGCCGCAGTCCTCCGGAATATTGTCTCCCTTATACTTTAACACCTGGGGATAGCTGTTTTCATACTCCACTTCCTTTTCCATGAGAATCTGGTGTTCCCATGCATCCCCGAAGTCGTAGGTATATATAAAACGGGGGTTCTCCGTTATGAGCGTTCCAATCTGTGTTCCTTCCTCCAGCACATCGCAGCTGCAAGACTCCATCAGATCGTCTTCCTCTCCCGGATCCCTTATAAGCAGCCCCAGTTTCTTAAACTCAAACTCGTGCAAATGGTAATCATACCAGCCAAAGGCCTCCTGAATCACCTGATGGAGCTGGCAAAACGTAAACTGCTCCGGCACCACCACGCGTCTCCATATAGGCGGTTTACTGCCTTTTATGGTAATTTTCAACTGATAACCTTTCATAAGGCCCTCCTTCGAATTTCAAATATTTGTATAAGCAGGCATCCCGTGCCGTAACAGGCAATATCCTTCCAGTCAAAAACAGAACCCAGGATAATCCTGGCCGCAGTGTTCCCCTGCAGCCCCAGCAGCTCTGCCAGACGGAAATACTGCAGCACCTCTACACATACCGCAAAAAGAAACACATATAACGGCAGCCGCTTCATGCCCCTTGGTACGAACACCCTGACAAAACAGTACACCAGCACCACCACCAGCATGTCCCCTATATAAGGTCTGATAATGCGATCGTGAACATACAGGGCGATAATTAATTCCATTATAAATACAATGATACTTGCGGCCAGATATCCCCACCTGGCCATGTATTTTTTCCCGCTATCCATTGGGCCTCCATCTACCGTATGCCATTGAGTTCCTGATACATATCCTTGGCAAATGTGTCTGTCATGCCGCAGATATAATCCGTCACCAGCAGCAGACGCAGATACAGCCGTTCCTCCTCATCCCTGTCCCGGGCGCATATGGAATATATCATCTTATAATTGTCAGATATAAGGGAAACCAGCTTTTTCTGCACCTGGGTCATGGGCAGGTCCGTGTCGTAGGGAATCACAGCATCCACAAACCGGTCCAAAAGAAAATCAAATATTGTCTGTGCCGCTATCTCCAGTTTCAGGATGGGTCTGGTGCTGAACGCATACCGCAAAGCAATATCCCCCAGCGCTTCCATCAACAGCTCCACATCCGTACCTGTAAAAAGGTCCCTGGTATAGGTGCCCTCCATAATAGATTCATAGTTGCCGGCAAAACAATCCGTAACGCCTGAAATCATCTGGCCCTGGACGCTGATAATCCAGTTCTGCACCGCATACTGGTCCGGCCTGTCATATCCCTTACCCACGGCCTTCCCATACTTCTCCTCCAGCCATGACACAATCTGGACATAATGGTTTGTCTGGCTGCCGGCCTTATACGCCTTTAACTCAGCCAAAAGGCGTTCATAAGAAATACAGCCCTTCTTAACCGCATCCTCAATGTCCGCCGTCTTATAGGCAATATCATCCGCTGCTTCTAATATAAATGCCAACGGATGCCTTTTTCCCAATGTGCCGGTAGACTCCTGCACATCCTGGAAATTCTCCCTGTCGCCGTGAAAATATCCCATCTTTTTCGTTCGGATATCACCGCTGTCCTTGTCAATCTCCAGGGAAGATACCGGATACTTGATAATAGTTCCCAAGAGAGCTTTTGTCAAGTTCATGCCGTGCTCATCCACCAGGAAATGAAGCCTTGTCACCACCCTGAACGCCTGGGTATTGCCCTCAAAATGGCAGAAGTCCTGTACCATCTGGGGTTCCAGAATCTCCGCCAGGGTTCTCCCCTTAAATGTAAGTCTCTCCAGATTCTTCTTAAACCAATCCTGAATGGCTGTCTCGCCAAAGTGGCCAAAAGGGGGATTCCCGATATCGTGAATCAATCCGGCACACTGAAGAATGTCACACACCGCCGCCTTATGCTCCGGTGTAAAGGTTTCATCCTTGATAATAGTACGGATGCTCTCCGATATGTTCTGTCCCAGGGATTTGGCCAGGGATGAAACCTCCAGGGAGTGAGTCAGCCTGGTACGGATGAAATCACTCCTGTCCAGCGGAAACACCTGGGTCTTATCCTGGAGGCGCCGAAAGGATGCACTGCCGATAATACGGTGATAATCTTTCTCAAACTCTGTCCGCAGGTCCGTGGAGGACTGTTTCTTGTAACTGCGGATGCGGTCGTCGCAAAGCAGTGTCTGCCAATCCATACATACCTCCTTACTGCTTTCCCGCCTGAGTCCTGCCCCTTATAATCCATCAATCCCGGCAATAATACCGGGCCCTGACAGGACAAAACGCGGGATACGTTTCATTCTAGTATATCGGAAGTCGATTCCCCTGTCAAATATGCCTTTTATATGTCAGATTATGCCCTAAACATGCGTCTATATCTATTATCAACAAAATCGTGAAAAAAGCAACAAAAAACTGCATCTTTTGCAGTTGACATCCATTGTTATTTGTGATAGTTTTAAATGAGAAAAGCAAATGAATAGGTTCTTCGGGGCAGGGTGTGATTCCCTACCGGCGGTATAGTCCGCGACCCGCTGCATGCGGCTGATTTGGTGTGATTCCAAAACCGACAGTATAGTCTGGATGAGAGAAGACAATTTTGTTCATATGAATATTGGGTGTTATCCCTTATTTATATTGACTATGAAGTTAATCTCAGGTTCCCCGGAACCTGAGATTTTTTGTTTCCTGGAACTTCATTCATTGCCGAACCACCGTATCAAAAGCACTTATCAAGGAGGATTTGCTATGAAAACAAAATGGAGTATTCAGAAACTAATTTACACCGGTATGCTGGCCGCAGTTGCCGGCGCCCTCATGTCACTGGAATTTTCCGTTCCAATGATGCCGCCCTTTTACAAGATTGACTTCAGCGATGTTCCGTCCATTATTGCCCTGTTCCTCATGGGGCCTGCTTCAGCTGCCTGGGTGGAAATCATTAAAATCATTATCAAGCTTATCACGGTAGGCACCAATTCCATGTATGTAGGGGAATTTGCCAATCTCATCGGAGTTGCATTGTTTGTAATCCCAATGTGGGCAGTTTACAAAAAAGGCGGGAAGACCCGCCGGGCAGCAATCGCGTCATTGGCTGTCAGCGTCCCCATCCGGACTCTGTTCGCCTGTTTCTGCAATGCATTTATCACCCTACCCCTTTATGCAGCGGCCATGGGACTCCCTCTGAACCAGGTGATTACCATGGTGGCCGCGGTCAATCCGGCCATCAGCGATCTGACCACCTTCATCTTTTTAGCTACCATTCCCTTCAACCTGATTAAGCTTGGACTTAACTGCTTTGTGGGATATCTGCTGTACACCAGACTGCTGGCAGTTTATCCGGCTGTGAGAACCGCGTGAGGAAATGCGGGTTAAAAAACAATCAGGAGGTTATATACACATGATACGAAATTATCGGGACTTAACCCGGTTAGAGATGGAGCAGGTCAACAAGGATGAAACCATTGTACTGATTCCCCTGGGCGCGCTGGAGCAGCACGGAAACCAGGCGCCTCTGGGTACGGACGATATCATCGCAGAGGCCATGACAGACTATATACGCAGGGAGTTGGAAGGAGAGCCGTCATCTGAGGATTCAGATTTTCCCATGCTGGTATTTCCGGTCATCCCCGTAGGTCTGAGCACAGAACACAGGAACTTCTGCGGCTCCATCACATTGAAACCCGACACCTATTACCATATGCTGTATGATATCAGCACCAGCCTGGTACACCACGGGTTTAAGAAGCTGGCCTTTCTGGTGTGCCATGGAGGAAATGCCCCTATTGTACAGGTTTTGAGCAGGGAGCTTCGCAGTGAGTTCGGCATCTCTCCCTTCATTCTTTCATCCGGGGCCTTTAGCCATCCGGATGTGACGGCCACCATTTCAGAGGGAAATATCTGGGACTTCCATGGAGGCGAGATGGAAACCTCCATGGTCATGGCCGTGGACCCGTCCCTGGTAAAGTTAGATACCTCAGAGGCAGGAATTCCAACTGCATTTAAAGACAATCAGGCACTGAGGCCTTATGGAAACGTATCCATTGGCTGGGTGTCCGAGGACTGGAAAACAGCAGACGGCAAACCCATAGGAATCGGCGGAGACCCGTCAGGCGCCACGGCTGAAAAAGGACGGATTATTCTGGAAACCAGCGCCAAAGTGCTGGTGCCGGGGCTTAGAGAGATTCTGGCATGGAAAGGGTGAGGGAGGCCCGCGTTCTTTATACCCTATAACAGTTTTATGGCAAAGGTGGGTGTTCGCCCACCTTTCTTGTTGCGTGTTGTTAGTTATAGCTAATGTTTATGATTCAAACTATACTGTTTTCTTAGAAAAAGGGGAATGATGTTTTGACTAAACGTAATCCTGAATTTGGCGGATTCTCAGCTTGCTTCGCTGTGAGGACGGAGACTGACCAGAAAGGAAAAGCCACTCCGCCCGCGAGGACGGAGACCGTGTACTTGACAACCAGGAGTTTACTCATTCGATTTCAACCCACTCCGCCCGCGAGGACGGAGACTTTGCTGAACAGGGGTATGCCGATAGAACAGGTATTTCAACCCACTCCGCCCGCGAGGACGGAGACAGAAACTCTAAGCGAGAAGCTCCGGGAGGTACGGGCATTTCAACCCACTCCGCCCGCGAGGACGGAGACTCAGAAGCAGAGCTACAGAAGTGGTGGAAAAGATATTTCAACCCACTCCGCCCGCGAGGACGGAGACAGCAATACTACACAAAAAAACCAACAATTCTTCATCACATTTCCACAATCAAATCACATCATACTCCCTCAAATCACCGCCAACCTACCCTGCACACATCCAAAGCCGTTTTCACTGTGCAGTTTTTCCGGTGCGAATCCCCCCGTAAATTCATGTTTGCTTCTGGTTCGCACCAAACTATTTGAAACCTCCTTACCGCCCGCAGCCAGGTCAGAATATCAGCGGCTCTTCCACTTTAATCCCTTTACTCACCCCAACATGGTCCACCTTTGTAGTGTGTTTATTTCCCAGGTTGTAAAATCTAAGGCTGTCAGTCTGCTCATCAATGATATCTGTCAGTATGGCTTTTAGCTTTATCAGCTGGGTATTATCCAAAATACATTCAAATACAGAATTCTGGACGCGGGTGCCGTAATTAACGCATTGCTTTGCAATCTTTCTCAGCCTGGTCCTGCCTGCAGCGGTTTCCGTATTCACATCATATGTAATCAGTATCAGCATGTACCTTCCTCCTTCGGCCGCTGCTGTCGGATGTCTTTCTATTTCCAGAAAAACGGCGGGTATTCATCAATGTCACCTCTCAGATATCTGGACAGAAGCATGGCCTGAACAAAAGGAATCATTCCCCATTCCACCTTCTCATTCAGATATGGATGGGTGATCATCTCCTTTTTCTTGTTCTGCCATTCTGACAACAAAAGCTTCCGCGCCTCGTCTCTCATGATAACAGCGCCGTCTTCTTTCCGGGAAAAATCCTTTTTGTTTACCATCTTCCGGTTAATCAGGGTCAGCACAAAACGGTCTGCAAGAACCGGTCTCAGCTCCTCCATTAAGTCCAGAGCCAGGGAAAGGCGGCCTGGCCGGTCCGTATGCATAAATCCCACATAAGGATCCAGGCCAACTGTTTCCAGTGCTGACGCAACGGTATTGGCCAGCAGCGTGTACACAAATGACAGCATGGCATTCACATTATCCAAAGGCGGCCGCCTGTTCCGTCCCTTGAAATAGAAATCCTTTTTCTGCTGTAATATGAGCTGGTCGAAAACTCCAAAATAAATGCCTGCATCCTCACCTTCATACCCCCGCAGCTGGGCCATGTCCCGGCTTTCCTCTATGCGCCTAAGGGATTGTTTCAGAAATCCGGCCGCTTCCTTCACCTTCTCTGTGTCAATCTGAAGTCCATGGTCTCTCACCGCTCTCTCCAGAACCCATCTGGCATTGTATACTTTTCCAAGGATACAGTTTCTGGCTATGGTCAGACTTGCGTCCTGATTCATGGATACCTGGTACTGTTTCCTGCGCAGCAGTACATTTCCCCGCACACGTCCGGTCACGCGTGCCAAAAATCTTCCCTGGGGCGAAAGGACGCAAAGTGATATGTCCCGCTCCGCGCATCCGCCCATGAGGGCAGGGCTCATTCCCCTGTACCCAAAAGAAACAATTGCCTCCAGATTATGGAGAGGTATCCGCCCCAGTTCCGTATCGTTGTCATAGATTACCACATTTTCTCCGTCCAGCGACAGATAACTGTCAGGAGATGTAACATACAGGGTATTTAATAACTTCCTCATACATCCTCCTCAATCTTCCCACGGATATAATCTCTGGCAGATGATGCTTTTCCCAGTTTCGGCAGGCATATATCTTTCATGGAGCAGGCATTACAGCTCTTTGACCATCTGACCCTTGGTGTGTATCCCTTGTCATAAAGTTCATGCATCTCCTGAAATATATCTCTCACCCGTTTTCGCAGTTCATCTGTGATCTCCACCATATTCCTGCGGTGAATCTCTCCGTAATACAACGCCCCTGCCTCAATCCTGGCCGACAACATTTCCTCCAGACACATGGCCTGGGCCGTCAGCTGCAGTATATCTGCTTCCGACTCCTTTGGGCTCCCCTTTTTATACTCCACCGGAAATACCCGGAACAGACCCCTGTGACCATGTAGTCCGATTCCATCCTCCGCCCTGTGGAACTCTACAATATCGCATTCCCCGCTGACACCCATACTCCTGGAATATACGGGCAATGCCCTGCTTATCATGACATCGCCCCGCTTTTCTGCCAAATATGGGTCATGGGCTTTTTTGTGGAGCAGTTCTCCTACTATGGTATGCTCGTTCTCCTTCCACTGCTGTTCAATATGTATAAGGGCCCACTGGCGCCTGCAAAAGATAAAATGCTGGATACCGGACAGCATGAGGAAGTCATCCTCCCTGTATTCCATTATATCTTCTCCGATACTTCAACTGTCTCCGGAATCTGATCCCTATGGACGGCAACCGTGTAATCCCCGTATTTTCTGGGATACTCCACATCCTCATTCCTTTTTACTTCCACGGCATCAAAGAGTTTGTACGCAGGACAATCTCCCAGTTCCTTACTGTGTTTAAACACAATGAGCCGGCGTACCGCCATTTTTCCCCTGGCTGCGGAATGGTCAATTTCAAACATATTGATGATGGCATCCCACAAAAGTTCCAAATCCTCTTCTGAAAAGCCCGTGGATTTTCTGGCCAGATTAGCTGATATGTACCCCTCTGCGCGGTACAGGGCGTAGGGAACGATATTTTTTCTTCCCATTTCCGTACTCTTGTTTTCCGCGTCCTTTTCTGTGGTAATGGCCACACGGGTAATGGTCACTTCCTGGCTTACAATGGGATCAATACTCCTGGCAAAGCCTAACTGAACAGGTCCCCGCACCTGGCCGCAGTTTAAAGCAGCCTTTACAAAGGTTGTCATGACCGCGCCAAAGGTCCGGATATCAAAAAAGTTACGGCACATAAAATCACGGATTTTCTGGTCTACCTGAGGATCTTTCTTTTTTAGTTCCTTGATTCCTTTTTCATCTGTCTTAAGTTCAATGTACGCAGTATTGTCGCTTCTGTTTAAGGGTACATCCTCCCGTATATATATTTTATACCCGGGTTCGTCTTCCTTCAGGGTTTCCACATAATTGCGTATCTTACGTTTTAAGCACACATCCGTCACAATGCCGTATCCGCTCTCCGGGTCAATCCTCGGCAGATTGCCTGCATCCGGATCGCCGTTTGGATTCCCGTTCTCCACGTCAAATAATACCACGAATTCATACCTGTTCTTAATCACCTCTGCCATTTTAAGCCTCCTCCTTTATCTTCTTCTCATATCTCTTCTGAGTCTGATGATAATACCCCAATATGAACATTCCCTGTTCCTCCAGGGTAAGCCTTCTTGGGCAGGCGGCCCTCTGTCCCTCTGCCACCGTCAGCCTTCCCTGTAAATCACACAGCATTTTTTCGTAATATGTCTCTTTTGCCCCATTGTTCATCTTCTTTATGTGGCTGTTTTTCAGCTTAAATAAAATGGGGAAAATTGCCGCCGGTGTGGCGCATGCGGAATTAAAATATTTATCCTTTATGGTGGCGTTGATCCCCGGATTGGCTTCCTCCTGGATTGCCTCCAGAACCGCAAATTCCCTTCCCAGGATGTACGCGGTATTATTGCTGTCTTCATTAAGCGCCATGGTTATTTCCTCCCTTATATTTCCATTTTTTAGCAGATATGCCTTGATGATGGCAGCCCTTCCCCTGGTTATCTTATAAATACGGCTGTCCCCGTCGTCCTGCTCCGCCCGTATCCTGCCAAGCACGGCCTGATACAGGGACGCCGGATACCGGCTGCCGGATATAATTGACCTGTACACTGCCCCGGACATACTGGGAACCGGCTTTTTATCCCTGGATTTTTTATTGACCGTCTCCTGGAGCATACGCCATATTCCCAGATACTCCACAGCATCGGCTGCCGGACGGACTATTTCCATTCTGTCATAATGTTCTTTTATATGCTTTAATATGTTTCCAAAGCTGTCCTGATAGAAGAAACGCACGGCCAGCCTGGCTGCGTTGGGTGCCAGCCCTAATATATAAAACCGCTTTTCGATATCCAGACTGTCCTTAACATCCTGGACCGCAACTGCTTTTCCCTCCGCCAGGTTCTTGAATACCCCATCCACTATTTCCTGGTTCTCCATGGTCGGCTCCGACACACAGGCAAATATATTCTGGTACCGTTCGTCCCCTTCCTCGGACCAGTAAACCACGGCCGTGTCGCCGATGGTTGTCCCATGGGACCGGTCCGAAAGGAGGTAATTGAGCGCCGTGGTATAGGCATAGGCCGCGTATGTACCCACCGGCGCGTTAAAGCTCTGCTCCTTGCCGTATGATTCAAAGGCAGGTTCATTAAAGGAGACTAGCGCAGCTCCGCAGGGCTGGGCTCCCCTGACGCCTTTGATGGTGCCGTGAATCCTAGCGATTTCCTCCCTGCGCCCTGTCACCAGGCAGACGCCCTCAGGTCCGGTACCTGACTGATGGCTGTATTCTTCCCAGCACTGCATTATATCCGGGTCCTCATGGACATATTCCCCGTCTATCATGAACACCAGATTAGAACCGGATATGATCTCCTCCAGTTCCGGCACCAGGTATGGGTTTTCTGCTGCCCGGTCCGGCGCCCAGCAGTCAAAAAAGCGGCACACCGCCCTGGCTGCGGGACTGCTGATATTCCCCAGAATGTCCTTATGCTTCTTTTTGGCATACTCAAAACATTCCCTGGATCTCTCCGGTTTTCCCTTATTATCAATTCCCAGCATATAACCGGAATGGTCGCACAGGAAATTGGCAGATACACCGGAACAACGGGAAACCATTTGGGGTACCGTAAGGTCCTGGGGTACCCAGACTGTCTTTTTGCCTTTCTGCTGCTCTTTCTTAAGGGGGATGACACCCATAAGCTCCCCCTGCTCTGAAATATCCAGCCCGTACGCTACCCTGGCCCTGCACCAGCCCGGACTGGTTATCTTTTCCTTCCGCTCAAGGGCTTCATAATATTCAACAAGCGCCTGGAGAATCATCGCACCACCTCACAATTCCTTACATCCAGAACACCATCCTTCATGACAGCCCTGAAAAACATGGGTTTAATGTGCTCAGTATCTGAGTAATCCAGATCATACAGCATATATCCCAAATCTCTCTCCGTGCCGTCATATGCAGTGTCTACTTCCTCCTCTTCATAGAGGGCAAACCGGGCAGGGAATTCCCGGCATCCAAAATACGGCTGATGATAACACTCCCCCCTGCGCAGGCGGCGCATAATAATGTCCTTAAACTTACCCTCGTTATCCCCCGGGACTGCCTTGGGGGTCATCTCAAAATGGGCCTCAACCACATATTCCACATCCCGCAGAAGAATGGACGCCCTCTGTACGATTTCCTCTTTGCTGCTTATATACAGCGGTTTTCCTCCCCCGTTTACGGCAGTCAATGCGTTTCCTGCCAATACCTTGCTCTTTACCTCATTTCTTCGGATGCTGGTAAACTGGATGGGTTTTCTCACATAGATTTTGTCAATCACCCACCGCATCCCCGGATGCCAGTAGATCGCCTCCAGCATTCCCCTTGCGGCGGAAGGCGTCATCACATCATAGCTGCACCGTTCCACCTTCATCTCAGGGCGGCTGAAGAGGGCATAATCTCCCCACAGCCGGACCCGTACTCCTCGGCTCATCGCTTCGCTCCTTTCCGGCATACGCCATTTTCATAAAAGGGACTTAAAACATAAGGGCATCCCCGCGGCTTACGTCAATCACCAGCCCCCTCTCCCTTGTATACTGCTCCTTATTCCTCAGAACATAAAATTCCCGGTCTATCTGTTCCAGGCGGCCTGCGCCGCTCAGGGCTTCAAAATCATGTTCATAAACATTTACACAGTACTGTCCGGCCTGCCTGATAAGCTCCCTGCTATGCCCGCCCTGCCGGATTTGCATGGCAATCTGCGCTGCCTCCGGCTCTGTATCAATTAAAATGGTCCTGGTATTGCTCTCAATCAGGCGGAACCCGGAAGCCGCTGATGCAAATGGAAACATAAATGAACGGCTTCCCTGCTCGAACTGCTCCACCACATCCTTTGCGTCCAATCCCTCCCCTTTATACCGGTACAGCCTGGTGAAATATTCTCCTATGGCCTCCGGCGACGATATATCTTCATACTTCTGCGCAATCTGTCCGGCTACTGAAATGGGCAGTTTCAATTCCCGCGGTATATGGATATCCTCCTCTTCCTCCAACGTAAATACCTGGGTCATACATTCTTCCGGATCCCTCTTTCCCTCCCGGTTGCACCTTCCGGCAGCCTGGATCACACTGTCAATTCCGGCCAGTTCCCTGTATACAGCCGGAAAATCAAAATCCACGCCTGCTTCCACCAGACTGGTGGATATAAGCCGGCATGGTTCTCCCGACGACAGCCGGCTGCGAATCTCCTTCAAAATCTCCTTCCTGTGTTTTGGATACATCAAGGTAGATAAATGGTACGTCCCCCGGCCGCCAATGGAATCGCATACGCGCTGCACCCGTTTTCTGCTGTTCAGGATACAGAGGACCTGCTGCCGGCCTTCCAGCTCCTTCACCAGATGTTCCTGGGATATCCGCCCTGCCAGCTGTATCTTTGTCCTTTTGAAAAAATCATACTGTCCTTTTACATCCGGACATAGTTCCTCTGCCTTCAGTTCCTGCATCTTTGCAGGAAAGAAGGGCTGCAGGGACGGCTGGGTAGCTGTACAGATAACTGCTGTGCAGTGATAATTGCATATAAGCTCACTGATAGCCCGAATACACGGCATCAGATATTTCACCGGAAGCATTTGCGCCTCATCAAATATGATGACGCTGTTGGCAATATTATGCAGTTTACGGCATTCCGAGGTTCTGCAGGCATAGAGAGATTCAAAAAAACGGACATTTGTAGTGACCACCACCGGCTTGTCCCAGTTTTCTGCGGCCAGCTGCTCCATTTTTAATTCCTTGCCGCTCTCCTTATCCTCATATGTTACATTACAATGGTTTTCCAGGACATTTTTCTTTCCCAGGATTTCCTTAAATACCTGGGCGTTCTGTTCGATGATACTCGTATACGGGATCACATAAATAATCCGTTGAAGACCATGTTCCGCCGCGTGGCGCAGGGCAAACCCAAGGGAGGACACGGTCTTGCCTCCGCCGGTAGGTACCGTGAGCTGGTACAGTCCCTGCCTCCTGCTTCCTGCCTGCAAACAAGCCTTCAGTATAGCCGTCCTTCTTCCATTTACAGATGTCAAATCATCATTGGAAAGCCAGGATTCCACATGGCTTTCCAGTCGCCTGAGAAGGACATCCATACAATCATAGTCTCCCCTTCCCGCATCCTGTCCCAGCATGAATTGTTCCGTATCCAGATAATCTCCGTCCACAAGGCATGAAAACAGCATCCTGATAAAAAATGACAGGCCAAAGCCGCCCTTGCCTATCTGTCTCAGCGGCAGCCCGGGAAAATCCGGCATCTCAACTTCATTTTTATACGGACTGTAATCCTCTAACTGCTTTTTAAGCCTTCCCTGAAGCGTGGCCTCCCCTGCCGTGTCTCCGGTCCTTCCCCCGTCCAGAAGGCCTGAATGGTGGCCGCTGATGCAGTAAGCGGCGCAGTAAGCAGCCAGCGGATTGGACCCGGCATACAGCCGCATCATCTCCTGGGCTCCCGCCGTGGCGTGGTCCGTAATGGAACCGCCCTCCAGACGTTTTCTAAATCCCTGGGAATATTTCCCGATATCGTGCAGAACTCCGCATCCGTATCCCCATGCTCCGCACCGGAACGCTTCTGCAAACAGTTCAGAACGCCTGGCGGTCCCTGTGAGATGGTCCTTTACGGTCTGTTTTCGAGTCTTGTCCTCACTGATGTGCGCATAGTATTGCATAGGTTCCCCCCTTCCCCCGATATTGTACAAATTATAACATATATTTGTCTTAAATTAAATAATTTTGGTAAATGTTACCATATTCATTTTTTATATAAAGACAAATATTTTCGTTCAATGCGTCATAAATATAGACACACCTACTGCTCCTCCACAAACAGCGGAAATCCATCCTCGGCCCTGCAATCTCCCTCCTGTACCATCTGCGCCTTATCTTCCGGGTACTCAATGCAGCACCCCCTGCCTCTTGCCCGTGCGCACTTGGGATATCTGGGACAGATAAATTGATAACAAACTTTATCTGGACTTTTTTGCTCCATTTTAATTTTCCTCCTTGATTTTTATTTTTTTCTTTCATTATAGCGTGACTTTCTCTTTATTTCAATTATTAATAACTGAAAATTTGTTAAAATAAAAACTATTATGAAAACAATTTAACAAATATTGCTTTTTTTATATGAAAATGATATGGTAGTTAATGTAATCGGAAGCAAGGCTCTATGAGCCTTATTTATAGGAGTGTAACAACACAAAACAAGGAGGTATTACATGAACAAACCAGAACTTCAGAACAGATACCAGCTTTTTATAGGGGGGCAGTGGCGTGACGCTTCTGACGGTGAATTCTTTACCACAAAGTGTCCTGCCAATGGAGAAAAGCTGGCTGAGTGTGCTCAGGCTACCAAGGAAGACGTGGATGATGCTGTCAGGGAAGCATGGAAAGCATTTGAAACCTGGAAGAAGGTTCCTACCAGTGAACGCGCTGCCATTCTGAATAAAATCGCAGACATCATCGACGCAAATACAGAGCACCTGGCTATGGTAGAATCACTGGACAACGGCAAACCAATCCGCGAAACCATGGCCATCGACATTCCGTTAAGCGCAAAGCACTTCCGCTACTTTGCAGGCTGCATCATGGCCGAGGAAGGCAGCGCCAATATTCTGGATGAGCAGTTCCTCTCCCTGATTTTACGTGAACCAATTGGTGTTGTAGGACAGATTGTCCCCTGGAACTTCCCATTCCTTATGGCCGCATGGAAACTGGCTCCGGTTCTGGCAGCCGGCTGCTGTACAGTATTCAAGCCATCCAGCGACACCTCCCTTTCCGTCCTGGAATTTGCCAGATTAGTGCAGGATGTTATTCCAAAGGGCGTATTCAACGTGATTACCGGATCCGGATCCAAGTCAGGCCAGTATATGCTTGACCACAAGGGATTCAGAAAACTGGCATTTACCGGCTCCACCGAGGTAGGACGTCAGGTAGCTCTGGCAGCGGCGGACCGGCTCATCCCGGCCACCCTGGAATTAGGCGGAAAATCCGCTAATATCTTCTTCCCGGACTGCAACTGGGAGCAGGCCATCGACGGCCTCCAGCTGGGCATCCTGTTCAATCAGGGCCAGGTATGCTGTGCTGGCTCCCGTGTATTCGTACATGAGGATATTTACGATAAGTTCCTTGAGGACGCTGTAAAGGCATTTAACAATGTAAAGGTAGGTGTATCATGGGATCCTGAGACCCAGATGGGCAGCCAGATTAACGAGCGCCAGCTGGAAAAGATTTTAAGCTATGTGGAAATCGGAAAGCAGGAAGGCGCCCGCCTGATCTGCGGCGGCGAGCGTATCACGGATGGCGAACTGGCAAAGGGCTGCTTCATGCGTCCCACTCTGCTGGCCGACGTGACCAATGATATGCGGGTTGCCCAGGAGGAAATCTTCGGACCGGTTGCCTGTATCCTTAAATTCAGGGATGAGGACGAGGTCATCCGCATGGCCAACGACAATGCCTACGGCCTTGGCGGCGCTGTCTGGACCCGCGACTTAAACCGCGCTATCCGTGTATCCCGCGGCATTGAGACAGGACGTATGTGGGTCAATACATACAACCAGATTCCGGAAGGATCGCCCTTCGGCGGCTACAAGGAATCCGGTATTGGCCGCGAGACCCATAAGGTTATTCTGGAGCACTATACGCAGATGAAGAATATTATGATCAATCTCTCTGAAGCTCCCAGCGGATTCTATCCTGCAAAATAAAATCTTATATCCGCTTAGTAAATGTTTGAATCTATGTATTACATGATACCATAAAACCGGAAAATTCCTCATGACAGAAGTGCATGGGGAATTTTCCGGTTTTATATTTCTAATTCCATTCATTCCAAACACCCCAGACTGCATCAATCCATAAATATGGCGCATTCTAAAAGCATCCCAAAAACATTCAATGAAACCTACGGGAAAAATATGATCAAATATCACTTGACATATGTTACTGTAACTTTTATAATTACAGATAGTAACTGATATTTATTTGATTACAGTTTGCTCAGAAAGGATTTGTCATGAACAACAGCCTTACCGGATTTCTCGGTACCTATGCCTCGCCTGAAAGCCTGGGCATTTACCGTTTTACCATTGATTTAAGAAACGGGGCAATGTCTTACCCTGAATTATATTATGAAGCCCCTGATTGCAAGTATCTTTCCCTGAGGGATTCCATGCTGGCTTCCCCATTAAAAAGAGAGGGCCGGTCCGGGATATGTCTTTTGGATACAGCCCATAATAAGGAGGAAGCCCTTGCTCAACCGGCAGCGGAATGCTTTGGTGAGTCCTCGCCGGCCTGCTACGCGGCCCAGGATGACCGCTATCTATACACGGCAAACTACCATGAAGGTACTATACTGATATATGAGATAACATATGAGGAAGATTCCCCCGGACGTAAAAAGCGGCCCACCCTCCCGCATCTTGAACTGGCTAAAAGAATCCCCATTGCGCCTAAGGCCGGGTGCCATCAGATTTTATTTCACAGCCACTATATGATGGTTCCCTGCCTGCTGCTGGATAAAATGATGGTATTTGACTGCCAAAAGGATTTTACCCTTGTATCAGAACTGGCCTTTGACAAGGGAACCGGCCCCCGCCACGGAATTTTTGACAGGGACCATAAGCAGTTCTTCCTTGTCAGCGAGCTGAGCAACCAGGTTTTTGTGTACAGTCTGACAGAAGACGGGGCCGCAGGGACAGACAGCAGCCATAACAGTATATCCCTTCCTGACTTTTCCATGAAGCTCCTGCAAATCTGCCCCATCCTGCCTTTGGATGCAGTATATGAGGAACCACCTGCATCGGCAGCCATACGCCTGTCACCGGACCAACGTTTTTTATATGTATCCACCCGATTTGCCGAGGTCATAACGGTCTTTAAAATCAGCCATGGGCGGCTGGAGCAAATCCAGCAAACAGGCTGCGGCGGCATCCATCCCCGCGACATGGTTCTTACGCCTGACGGCCGGTACCTGCTGGTGGCAAACCGCACCCAAGGCGGACTGGTCAGCTTTCAGCTCAACCCGGAAACAGGGGAGCTCCTGGACATATGCTCCCGCGTACCTGCGCCGGAAGCTGTTTCCATTGTTCTTTCCCAGCATACTATTTAACCCATATTTCGCCTGAGGAGGTAGAAGAATGATAAAACTTGATATTGGAATCGTAGGTCTTTCCGTTATGGGAAGAAGTCTTGCCCTGAATATGGCTGATCACGGATTTAAGGTGGGCGGTTATAACCGCAGCGCCGCTGTCACAGAGCAGGTCATGAGGGACCATCCTCATGAGAACCTGATACCCTTTTATGACCTTAAGGACATGACGGACGCCCTTGCCCGTCCCCGGAAGGTAATGCTGATGATCCAGGCAGGCAAACCGGTGGATGCCGTCATAGAACAGCTGGTTCCTCTTCTTGAAAAGGGGGATATGATACTGGACGGAGGCAATTCCTTCTTTGAAGATACCAGAAGGCGGGCAGCCCTGCTGGCAGAAAAGGGAATCCACTATCTGGGGGTAGGCATTTCCGGAGGAGAGGAAGGCGCCCGGTTCGGTCCCTCCGTCATGCCCGGAGGAAATGCCGATGCTTACGAATCAGTACGTCCCATACTGGAAGCCATTGCAGCCAGGGCCATGGATGAGCCCTGCTGCGCCTACATCGGCCCGGACGGCGCCGGACATTATGTAAAAATGGTCCACAACGGCATTGAGTACGCAGATATGCAGCTGATTGCTGAATCCTATCTTCTGTTAAAATATGTGGGCGGATTCAACAATCAGGAGCTGGCTCATATCTTTAAATCCTGGAACGAAGGGGAGCTTTACAGCTACCTGATTGGCATTACTGCCGGTATCTTCCGTGAGGCCGACGACCTGGGGGACGGGGAGCTCATTGACCGCATCAAAGACAGCGCAAAACAAAAAGGAACCGGAAGGTGGGCCAGCATAGAAGCCCTGAAGCAAGGCGTGGATATCTCCATGATCACTTCCGCCTGCACGGCCCGTATTATGTCCAATCATCTGGATGAACGTGAAAAGGCATGGCAGCTTATCCATTCACCGGCTGTCGGCCTCTCTCCTGATAAAGAGTCGTTTGCAGCCATGGTCCGCGAAGCCCTGTATACCGGAAAAATCATCGCATATGCCCAGGGTTTCTCCCTGATGCAGGATGCATCCAGGCTGTACGGCTGGAATCTGGACCTGGGAAAAATTGCTTCCATATTCCGCGCCGGATGCATTATCCAGGCTGTTTTCTTAAATGACATCACCCATGCATTTGAAGCGGAACCAAAGCCGGAAAACCTTATATTCGATGGTTTCTTCCTGTCCCGCATCAACGAGCATCAGGACAGCCTGCGCCAGGCCGTATCCACCGGCGTCATGAACGGCCTTCCCATTCCTGCCCTCTGCAACGCAGTGTCCTACCTGGACGAATTCCGCGCAAAGGCGGCAGGCGCCAATCTGATCCAGGCCCAACGCGACTGCTTTGGAGCCCATACCTATGAGAGAACAGACCGCGAAGGCATATTCCACCATGAATGGAGGTGGGCTAATGACAATCAGCACTAACCTTACCATCTTCGGCGGCACCGGGGATCTTACCTTCCGCAAGCTTCTTCCTGCACTTTATACCATGGATATCACCGGAAAGCTTCCGGAGGACAGCCGCATCACCATCATTGGCCGCCGGGACTACGACAGCAGCCATTACCGTCAGATTGCCAGGGACTGGGTGGAGAAATTCACCCGGCTCTCCTTTGAGGAAAAAGCATTTAACCGTTTTTCTGAAAAAATAGATTATTACCGGATGGATTTCTCCCGTTTGGAAGCATATCATGGACTGAATCACTATTACAGGGAAAATGATATCCACTCCCACATCTTTTACTTTGCAGTGGCTCCCCGTTTTTTCAGCATCATCACAGAAGGACTCAAACTGGTCCACGGTTCTTCCTCCGGCAAGGTGATACTTGAAAAGCCTTTCGGCGAGAACCTTGCTGCGGCCGCAGCCCTTAACAAAGAGCTGGAAGTGTTCTTTGGCCCGGAGCATATTTACCGCATCGACCACTATCTTGGAAAAGAAATGGTCCGCAATATCCAGGCAATCCGGTTTTCCAATCCCATTTTTACAGACGTATGGAATTCCCGCTATATTGAATCTGTGCAGATTTCCGCCCTGGAGGATATGGGCGTGGAAACCCGCGGCGGATACTATGATGCCAGCGGCGCCCTGAAGGATATGGTGCAGAACCATCTGTTCCAGATTTTGTCCATCATGGCCATGGAACAGCCGGAGGAATTCAGCCCTAAGGGGCTGCACGATGCCCAGCTGGATGTATTCCGCTGTTTACAGCCGGCAGATGAGTCATCCATAGAAAGCACCCTGATCCTGGGTCAATATGAGGGATACCGCGGCGAACCTCTTGTAAAACCGGATTCACAGACAGAAACCTACGGAGCCCTGCGGCTTTTCATTGACAACCAGCGCTGGAAAGGGACCCCCTTTTACATCCGGACCGGCAAAAAGACAGGGAAACGCGAGATTGAACTGGCTGTCATATTCCGCAGGCCCTATCAGGAAGTAGAGCCCAACATACTAATCATAAAGATTCAGCCCACAGAAGGCGTCTATCTGCAGTTTAATATCAAACGTCCCGGTGATTCTGAGGATATCATACCGGCCAAGATGGATTTCTGCCAGAACTGCAGCCTGATTCATCAGCTCAATACCCCTGAGGCCTATGAACGTCTTATCACTGCCTGTATGGCAGGTGAACGCTCCTGGTTCTCACAATGGGACCAGATAGAGTTTAGCTGGAATTACATCAGCCATCTGAAGGAACTTCACGCCGCAAAGCGGCTGCCGGTGTATCCTTACAGGCCCGGAACCCGTGGACCGGCTGAAGCGGACCGGATGCTGGAACAATATGGGCATAGCTGGCTGTAGGTGTCTGAAAACGGCTGCAGGGGCTTCAGGCGTCTTAGACAGCTTTAAACGGCAGCAGACCACAGGAGGCACAATATGTACAGTAAAGAAGAACAGAAAAAAGCGGCTGCCTGGCAGGCGGCCATGGAGGTAGAGGATAACATGGTGTTGGGCCTCGGAACCGGTTCAACTGTATATTATCTCATGGAAAAACTGTCCGAACGAATCCGCGGCGGACTGAATGTCCATGGGGCAGCCACTTCTCTTGAGACGGAAGGCTTGGCCCGCCGTTTGGGCATCCCCCTTATCTCCCTGGAGGATGCCCGGACCATACACCTGGCTATCGACGGGGTGGACGCCATTGACCCGGATTTCTATTCCATTAAGGGCGGAGGCGGTGCCCTGTTCCGTGAAAAGATCATCGCCTGCAAGGCCCGGCGGGTCATATGGATTATGGACCAGAGCAAGCTTGTACATTCCCTGAGCGGATGTGTGCTGCCTGTGGAGGTTCCTGCTTTTGCAGTTCCCTATGTGGAGGAACAGGTAAGGGAAGCAGGGTTTATACCGAAGCTGAGGATAAAAAACGGGACAGTATTTGTCACAGACAACGGCAGCCATATCCTGGATCTGACAGGAGGCGTTGAAATGGATTACCCCATGGCAGCGGTTCGTCTCAAATCCATGACCGGTGTCTTGGAAACAGGGCTGTTCGGTGATATCTGCGAAAAAATCATAGTGGGAACGGAAAACGGAACCCAAGAACGCTTCCATAATTGAACTACACAGACAGAAACTAGCGCTCCCAGACACACCAGAAAAATCCCGGACTCTGCATCATACAGAATCCGGAATCTTTTAATATACATATCTGAATAATCTCATCAGCTAATATCCAACAATCATTAATCATCAAACCATTCATCAATCCGTCTATGCCGACTTTGCCCTTGCAGCTGCCTTATCCTCCAGCTTGGATACAAACACCGTGCCTGCAAGATCTCCCAGGCAGTTGTTGGTGGTGGTTCCCATGTCAAACAGGCGGTAGAATGCAGCTATGATTCCTACAATCTCTGTAGGCAGGCCAAAAGCAGTTACCATGACCAGCAGCTTTACGATGCCGCTTCCCGGGATACCGCCGCCGCCAGTGGAAAGAATAGCTGACATCAGTATGATCTTCACCATGGTTCCCAGAGTGACAGGAACACCGATGGTCTGACTGATAAACAGGATGACACAGCCGTACAGGATAACGCTGCCGTCATAGTTCATCTGTGAGCCCAGGGGTACGGTGAAGCCGGAAATAGTCTCCGGAACATTGAATTTCTCCTTGGCCACTTTAATATTAATCGGAATGGCAGCCACACTGGAGCAGGTGGAAATGGTGTATACCCACAGCTCCGCACTGTCCTTTAAAAACTTAAGAGGATTGATTCCTGCGGTCACCCAGATAACTGTGCAGTAAACCAGTACCACATGCACCAGGCAGGCCAGATAATAGGTGCCTACCAGGGTTGCCATGCTGGTAAAGATGCCGGCTCCGTACTTTCCGAAGGAATCTCCCATCAGGAAGAATACGCCGATTGGAGATACCAGCATAATCATGTTAATCAGTGAAAATACCATATCATTGAGCACGTTCATGCCCTTGATAGCCTTCTCCTTGTGCTCCGGATTCTTCATCCTTAAAATCGCCACGCCCAGCAGAATCGCGATGACTACGGTCTGAAGGATATTGCCGTCCGCAAAGGTCTGGATAATATTGGATGAGAACATTCCTGTGAAGAAATCAGCTACCGTGATGTCCGCGCTGCCCGTTACTTCCTTGGATGCCAGTCCTGTAAAATTAGCTATGGTGCCCGGCTTTACAATGGATGTAACCAGGATGCCGATGGCGCAGGCAACCAGTGTGGTGATAACATAATACGCCATAATGCGGAAGCTGATTCTTCCCAGTGTCTTCATATCCTTCTGTGAAACAACACCCGTCACAATGGTAACAAGCACCATTGGCACAACAATCATTTTAATACAATTCAGCCAGATAGTTCCGATAAATCCAACTTTAGTCATTGGTTCCCCGATGACAATTCCCAAAACCGCTCCCAGCAGCATAGCTGCAAATATCTGCGTGGATAAACCTATCTTTTTACCAGCTATCTTCATATGTCAAATCCCCCTTTATCGTAAAGAATCCAGTTCACGTATAATCGCTACCGCTTTTTCCGTATCCTCCCTTGAAATATCTCTGTAAAATACCAGTCTTACCTTATCCTTTAACACCGGCTTGATTAATAACCCCTTTTCGGCCGCCTTGCCGCAGTACTCCCCTGGTGTAAGGCCCAGTCCATTGGCATCCAGGACAATGATATTGCTCATGACCTTCCCATATACCTTTGTGTTCTTTAAATCCTTTAGCTGCTCAGCCGCATAGGCAGCATTGGCGTTATCCTCTGCCAGCCGCTCAATGTTGTGCGTGAGGGCATACATTCCAGGCGCTGCAATCACGCCTGCCTGCCTCATGGCTCCGCCTAAAAGCTTTCTCTTGTCCCTGATCTTCATGGAAAACGCTTCAGAACAGCATACCAGGGAACCGATAGGCGCCCCCAGCCCCTTTGAGATGCAGAACATCACCGAATCCACATATTTGCACATTTCCCGCGCTTCCACGCCCAGGGCCACCACTGCATTGAACATCCTGGCTCCATCCATGTGGACAGGGACCCCAAACTCCTTTGCCAGCTCATGAATCGCTTTCATCCTCTCTAACGGGACACAGGTACCGCCTGAAAAATTGTGAGTATTTTCGATACACAGCAGGGCAATCTCCTGGCTCTCCAAAATGCGGCGCATGTCGTCAAGGTCCGGCAGGTTATCCTGGTCCAATTTATACGTAACCGGTTCAAGCTGCCCGATGGATGGGTCAAATACCACCTTCTCGCTTAAGTAAATATGCTGCATCTCATCTACCATCACCTTCTGGCCGGGCCTGCAATAAGCCAGAATAGCAGATGTGTTGCCCTGTGTTCCTGACGGGAACAATACAGCCGCCTCTTTTCCTGTCATCTCTGCCGCCAGGTCCTCCAGTTCATTGACTGCCAGATCCTCTCCCCTTCCTTTGGAATCCGTCCTTCCGTCATCCCCCAGCTTTGCCTCCAGTATGGTCTCCAGCATTTCCCTGGTTGGCATACTGATAGTGTCACTTCTCAAATCTACCATTTCATTCCCTCCTTAATGGTTATATGGTATTAATAAGCAATATTTATGCCATTTTTCTTCTTTGGTATGGAAAATACGAAAAAACAGCTATATTCAGAGATATTTTTACTAATATCTGCAAAATATAGCTGTTTTTTGAGGTTTTCTGATTCAATAATTGATAGAGGGATGGAGATATATCCCAGTTTATGTAATTTTTTTCCATTGAACGTTTTCTGTCATGTGTCGCAGATTATATCAAAAGTGTCGCACAGCAACATATAAGACGCTTTCTGCGACACGAGATACGACTTTGTATGCGACATGATATACAGAATTATATGTGGCATAATATACGGCACTATTTACAGCATTATATACGGCACACTATCTACAGCATTATATACGGCACACCATCTATAGCATTATATACAGCACACTATCTACGGCATTATATACGGCACACTATCTACAGCATTATATACAGCACACCATCTACAGCATTATATACAGCACACCATCTACAGCATTATATACGGCACACTATCTACAGCATTATATACGACACACTATATACGGCATTATATACAGCATTACCACTGGTACAACATTCACTATGCCTTTCTATACTGTGCGTGCCGCATAAAACCATGGACCGTTACTCCATTCCGAATTTTTTGATATACCTCCAAATCGTACTTCTGTGTATTCCAAGAATCCGGGCGGCTTTTGTTTTATTGCCTCCGGCCTGCTCCATAGCCTGGGCCAAACACTCTTCAGTTATTTCCCTGCTTATATTCTCCTGACCCGGTTCCTCCTGACTTCTGTTTACGCGGCCTTTAGTTGCTTTGTAATTCCCTATTCCATTACTTCCCGGAAAGCCGCTGCTATTTCCCCTCTGCTCCATTTCGCAAGGCGGTTCATAGTTTTGAATCACATAGCCAGCAGCTTCCCCTGATATGACAGAGGAATCGCATATGATACGCACCTTCTCCATAAAATGCCTCAGCTGGCGGGCGTTTCCCGGCCATCCGTAAGAGGTAAGCACCTTCTCTGCCGCAGGGGTAAGGCAGCATTTTCCCCCGCTTTCCCTGAGAAACAGATTGGCCAGATCAGGAATATCCTCAACCCGTTCCCTGAGCGGCGGTATCTTTAGGGTCAGCACATTAAGACGGTAAAATAAGTCCTCCCTGAATTTGTGCTCACCTACCAGCTCCATCAGGTTTTTGTTGGTCGCTGCAAATATCCTGATATTCACGGGAAAAACCCGGTCGCCGCCCAGACGCATGACCTTACGCTCCTGCAAAACACGCAGCAGCCTGCTCTGAAGGGACATGGGCATTTCCCCTATCTCATCCAGGAAAATGGTCCCATTGTGAGCCAGCTCAAAGAGCCCCATCTTTCCGCTGCGCCTGGCGCCGGTAAAGGCACCATCATCATATCCAAAAAGCTCACTCTCCAGAATTCCCTCGGGAAGAGCCGCACAGTTTACAGCAACAAAAGGACCGTTTCTGCGGCTGCTGGCATTGTGCATGCTCTGGGCAAACATCTCCTTACCGGAACCCGTCTCACCCAGCAAAAGTACAGTCAGGTCCGTATGGGCGTACCTCTTTGCATGCTGGATGCACTGATTCATCTGCTGGCTGCTTCCGCATATATCCTTAAATGAATAGGTGGCCTGAAATCCCTTGATGCCTTTATCCCTGATTTTATGTTCCCCTCTGGTGATGGTTCCCGCATCATTGAAGGTGATAACCGCACCCAATATCTCTCCATTTTTATATGTTAAGGGAATCATATCATAAAGAATATCAGCCCCATTAATGGAACCTGTCTCCTGTATGATTTCCTCTCCTGTTGCCAATACATCATGGACTGCCTCAAAGGCGGGCAGCACCTCTGTTATGGGCGTATCGTAAACCAGCCCGCCCGGATTTGGCAGGTAAGGCTTGGCAACACGGTTCATCCAGGTAATATTTCCTTTTATGTCAACTGCTACATACTTTTCATTGGTGGTATTGAGAATGGTCTTAAGCTCCTCTGCCTTTCTGGTAGCAGCCTTGACCGTGGCAATCAGCTTCTCTGCTTCCTGACACGCATAGGACAATGACTTGTCCGTCAGCTCAATGCGGACTGCGGGCAGTCCCAATTCTCTGGCATAACGTGTCTGGATAAGCCCGCCCACAATCACGTCTACCCCTTCATTTTTAAGCTTCTGGATTTGATGGTACGTATCATCTTCATCCACGGCAAATATCTGCCGTATGCTTACATTCAGAATGGGATTTAAACGCTCCAGACCGCTGAGAAGGTTGTTATAGCCAATGACCCCGATGTTCCTTCCATAGCTGCTGGCCTCAATCAGGGTGTCTGCCATATCCTCAAAGGGGATGGGTATCTCCACCACCGGCAGGTCCACTACCTTGCGTATCCGCAGCGCTGTGGCCCCGCGGCCTAATATAACGCTGACCCCGCGCCTGAGCATCTCCGGAACCAGTTCCGGATCCCATACCGTGACGATTACATCCTTATCCAATTTTTTGAATATTTTCTGTGCCTGCTCCACGAAGTCTTCGCTGAAAGCGGCGTACCAAATCTGGCTCATGGAAAGTCCTCCGATTCTTCACCACATAATCACATCAAGCTAAACCGTCTATATCCATTTCTCTGATTCGTTTTACCACATCCAAATCCGCCGGAAGCCACTCTACATCATCGAACTGTTCCCTGTTCATCCAACGGGCTGATTTGTGCTCTTTCAGTTGAATTTTCCCCTCTGCAATCGAGCATAAATAGCAATGCATCATCAGATGGAACTGGGGATAATTACATTCAACTGTCATCAAAAATTGTTCCACGATAGCGTCAATACCCAGTTCCTCTTTTAACTCTCGCAGCAATGCCGCCTGGGGAGACTCCCCTTCTTCAATTTTCCCACCAGGGAATTCCCAACCACCTTCAAACTCTCCATAACCTCTTTGGGTGCCTAAAAATGTTCCATCCTTATGCAGAACCGCGGCTGCCACTTCAATCTTCTTCATCCCAATGACCCCAGCTTTGTAGAATTATATTAATCAAATGAGCCTTTGCTTAAAATTTTATTTATTCAAATGTCTCAAAAAATTCAGCCATAGAACAGTCCAATGCCACTATAATCTTTTCAAGACTCATAATTGATAAATTCCGTTTTCCATTTTCTACAGATGCAATATAGGTCCGGTCCAGACCTGCCTTAAACGCCAAGGATTCTTGACTTAATAATAGTTCTTTTCTTAATTGGCGTATCCTGTTTCCAACTTTTATTCTTATATCACCGGAAAACTCCATCTCCCTCACCTCTTACAGGTAAGCGTAACGAAATGTGACTTATTTAGCAACGGACTATAAGTCACATATATCTTTACTCCATAAATATTTTATACCACACGAAATGAAAAATCGTTAACTATAAGCTCCCCCGCTGCGTTCACATCAACACATTCCTGCGTCAATCCCTTCTTGCATTCATTCCCTGCAATTGCAGCTATCCAAAAAAAAATGCATGACACACCCTCAGGCCCATCATGCATTTTATATTTCAACTATACATTTCTTCCCATCTCATATGCCTGCTTCATAGCCGGCGTACCCTTAATTTCTCCTGCCTGCCAGGCACCTGTTCCATAAATGATTCCCTTTTCCCTGGCTCCTGTCAGACAATCCTGCGTAAATCCCCGGAATCCTTCAATGGTGCGATCCATCATTTTCTGTTCTGTATCCGCAGCAGCCACTATGAAATAGAAATCCTTATTCTGAATTTCGGTATATCTGGGAACTGTGCGGTCAATCAATGTCTTCATCTGTGCATCCATGGTGTAAAAGTACACCGGTGTAGCCAGTACAATGACATCTGCATCCACCATTTTATCCAGTATCTCTGCCATCTCATCCTTTTGAACACACTTATGGGTGGTGTTACAGACACCGCATCCGATACAATATCCAATCTTTCTACTGGCCAGAAAAATCTTCTCCGCCTGATTTCCGGATTCCTGTACCCCACGGATAAACTCATCGCAGAGTGTATCAGAATTTCCGCCTTTCCTTGGGCTTGCTGATATGACTAATACATGTTTACTCATATGTAAATCTCCTCTCATTTTGTTATCTCTCATCATCCTATCATCTGGAGCTAACTTCAAGTCAAGAAGTTTTTATTCCTGCAACCCTAAAATGTAATATTAACTTCTTGTTTCACCAACTAAATTCGTGATTGACGATTTC
>NZ_JAJCHK010000044.1:0-43026 GCF_020554465.1 Enterocloster sp. 210928-DFI.2.20 | reverse complement strand
AAAAGGAATCTGAAAGCCTTATATTTACTGGCTTAGAGATTCCGAGAGATTATTCCAGTGGAAAGGAGGGCTAAGCCAATGAGTATTGTGGACTTCATAGCAGTAGTGAGCTTCGGCTTAACCTGCTTTAGTATCGGATATACATTAGGCAAAGATAATCATAAACCACAAAAATAACCGCCCCAGCCTGCAAACTGAACGGTTATTTTTGTAATCAATAAGTATGTGGACTAACCGTCTATCGGTAGCACTCTTTTTCTATAATCATATTAGCACGCATCTGTGGAAATGTCAAAAATTTTCTTCTTTCTCAACTACATCTATTTCCATACATTTTTACAACCTATTTCAAGTGTTCCTCAAAAATTGATTCGAGTTCCTTATTCCCCCTCAAGAATTCATACTCTTTCTTATTTTCAATTTCCGAATACAATTCACGAACAAAATTTTTTCCAAGTCCCGAAAAAGCTTTTCCCTGTGCAGTATCTTCATACCTGTAATACAAAGGGGATTGTGTCATATTCCAAGGCTTCTGTGATTCACTTAATAATCGCTTAATTAACTGGATACATTTTTCTACATCTTTTCGATATCCAGCAATCAGCAGATATGGAACTGTGTTGCCATAATTCCATAGTCCAAACAATGATATCATGTGATCTGTAATCTCAGCAATTTTCTCTGCTTTATCATGATTTCCTGTCTCTTCTTCCATTTCTATTAACTTATACAAGTAGCTTTGGATATTGATAACTGCCTGTAGCAATTTCCCTTCTAAGAATAATGCAGCAGTATCTGTTCCTTCCTGATGTGCTAATACACTTGTTTTCATAATCGTTGCATCAATTACAGTATCAGGAATTTTTTTCAAAAGGGCATTTGCTTCTTCATATTTCTCCATTTGGACATATTTTGTTGCAAGTATAAAAACGCTTGAATTTCTCACTCTTTCATCCTGACTATCTGCTGTTCGTTCCAGCCACTCAATAATAGCTGTATTATATTCCATTCGTTCTTCGTCATTAAGATCTGACAAAGTCAAAGATCCGTTCAGAACGGTTGCGATCGTATATATTAATAAGTCGCAATGAGGATACTCCTGTATTTTACGAGATGCCATCTCGAAAGCCTCTGTAAAGCTGTCCAATGAAACTTCCGAAAGTTCATTCACAAATTGTCCAATCTCTTTTTCTGTCAATTCTTCATGAAACGAAAACAATTCATTCATATCAATTTTCAATAGTCGTGCCAAAGCTGGAAGTAATGAGATACGGATATATGGTAACGCTGTATCAGCTCAAAGAATATCTGTAAACTTGGGTGCTGCCCCTTGTTCTCAATGTTCGCAAGGTAGCGCGGCGAGATAAACATTTCGTCGCCTACTTTCTTGCGGCTTTCCTTGCGTCCTTCACGCGCTGCCTTTATCGCTGCCCCAAAAGCCTTGAAGTCGTATTTTGGTACTGGTCTTTTTGCCATAGTTATTCACCCTCTTACATTTTACTGTTCCCCTTTCTTCTTGGATATGTCTACATAGTTCTATCAGTTAGCCAAAATAATTCATATATATATATGTTGACAACAAGCTGCTTTTGTATATAATATTATATAAAAGGGGGGGGAATGTTTATGTTACATAGCATGCGTATTCGATAAGCATTGAAATCAAAAAAGATTTTTCCCATTTTCAATATGGGCTTTTTTGTCATGCTTATTTTGCGTATGCTATACAACAAAACTAACGACGTATAGACATAGTATAAAAACTATGCCTTAATTTTGTTGTAGTATTATATGTATAAATGCAGGTCAATGCTCATGTTGAGAATTGACCTGCATTTTTTTGCGCAAAAGGAGAAATATTATGCTTGAAAAATATTGGATAAAATGTCCAATTTGTAACGGAAAGACGAGGGTTCAAGTATTTTATAATACGGTATTAAGAAATTTTCCTCTTTTCTGCCCTAAATGTAAATTAACGCATATCGTTGATGTTGAAAAACTAGAAATCATAATCAAAAACTCTGAAAAACAAACTTTTTAATTTTGAAAAGGAAGGATATTTAAATGAAACACTTACCTAAAAGTACACCTACGGAAATATTGAATGACCCATACGGATTTACTTACAAAGAAATGTCGGAAGTAATTGGAGAGGATAAAGCAAGAGCCTTATATACGGAATTGTATAAACAGCCATTTCACAAAGAAAATCTATCAATATCAACAAAAAAAGTCTATAAAAGTAGCGATACTGAAAAGTATGTTTATGAATTGAAAGATAACAGGTATATTGAAACGGTTTTTATTAAACGGCGAGATGGTGGGACTGTTTGCGTAAGTACGCAAGTTGGTTGTTCTGTTGGCTGTATTTTTTGTGAGTCCGGACGCAATGGTTTTGTTCGTAATCTAACACCGTCTGAAATTGTGCAGCAGGTTGTATTGATACGTCAAAAAGTAAATCGTATCGTTTTTATGGGAATGGGAGAACCTTTATTCAATTACGACAACTTGATTGCAGCAATCCATATTCTTCGAGATAGAAATGGACTTAACTTTCCAACCGACGGCATTACCGTATCAACAGTTGGTCCAGTTAATCAATTAAAAAAATTGCGCGAAGAACATCTAAAAATTCAGTTGACAATATCTTTACATGCAGCAACACAGGCTGCGAGAAACTGTATCATTCCTCATATGCACATGTACGCTATTGAAGATGTTGTTAAGCAAGCATTGTCCTATTCTCAAAGGCATAATCGAAAAGTGGTATTTGCGTATTTGCTTTTACCAGGTATAAATGACCGTTCCTCAGATATAAGGCAACTTGCAAAATGGTTTAAGGGCAAAAATGTTATGATTAACGTGCTGCAATACAACCCGACGAGTAATTCAAAAATTAGAGCACCACAAAAACAAGAAATGGTTGCGTTCAAACATCAATTAGAGCAAACAGGACTTGAAGTTACCATGAGAGTTTCTCATGGTAGAGAGATTAAAGCAGCTTGTGGACAGTTAGCTAATACATATAATAAAGCCAAAAAACAACAGAAATAATTTAATTAAAAGAGCCAGACGCACAGACGCAGAGCCGATAATATGCAGTTTGAAATACTGCTGTTATCGGCTCTTTTTTGATTTTAATTTGTGCCCCTAATAACCATATTGGAGCAAAATCAGAACTGTTGCTTGTCGTTCTTTGATTTCCGCAGCAGCTTTGAAAAATCAAAGCCGCCGTTTCTTTTTATCTTCTAATGAAATGACGCGGTATCACTGTTAAAAGCGGCGGCTAAAGGAGGTAGCCGCCATGAAGCACATACCCTATCGACAAAATCCGACGGTCATTGACATATCAAAAAAAGCCCGACCACCGCCGGGAACCTCTCTACCCTTGACTATGAACTGTCTAATCATCTAAATACTGCTTACAATACCTATACGCCTGTCCGGGCTTTTCGGACAGGCGTATTTTGCTGCTCAAAAAATTTTTTGAAAAAATTTCAAAAAATCTTCGGCGTTTTTCAAAAACGCCGTATTGCCCCGCGAAAAGGGGGAAGCACCACCAACTTTCCAACGAGAAAGGAGGTGAGAATGTGGAACCTAATAGCAGGGAGTTTTACAAACAATGTGCTTTTCAGAAGTTTCAACACCATTTCTTCTGCACTAGCTTTTATATTATTCATCAGTCTAACCCACTTCGTCCGATTCTGTACCTTTAATTCTTCAGTTACGCCCTGTTTTTCTGCCATCTGTTCCATAAGCATTTCCACCTGCTCTCTGCTCTCCTGATCAATTTGATTCAGGTGTTCCGTCAGCTTTCCAGTCAACAACAAATATTGATATTTTGCTAATCTGTGTTCCTTCAGAAACTGTTTCCTCAGCATTCCATATTTCCCATATATCGGTTCTTCTTCATTCAATACCAAATCCGGCAAATAATAATCTCCATGCAAAGTATAGCTTAATCCGTTCTTTTCATCATAAATGTGTGTTTCCATAATCTTATCTCTCCATTTCTCTGTTTTTTGATTTAGTTTTCTTACGCTGCTGATTCTCCATCTCGCTTTTTTTCATTCCCCATGCCAATCTTTCATGAATATTTCCCTTCGGCATTTGTTCCATCCGTCGCTTTTCTTCCAGGACTTTCTCGTTTTGAATATCCTGCTGTACTGCTGTATCTACAGTTTCTATTCCAAGAACACGCACAACACGATCATACCTATCAGAAACACCTTGTAATATATCTTTTTCTTCTGACAATTTCTGATTATCTTTACGTATATCATCCAGTTCTCTCTGAATAGCATTATATTTTTGTTTCACCTTTTGATATTTTCTCTTCCAACCTTCCACCTCTTTCGTAAGTTCTTTAACCTGAGCCGCCATTACAGCAACCTTATTCTTTATTTGAAGAAACAGTGGTTTAATTTTTTTATCTCGATAGGTTACTGCCCGTTCTAGCGTGCCCGCCTCCGGCAGTAACATTTTAACCGTTCCATATTCTTTGATTTCTTTGCTCACACTATCCATAATCGGTTGTAGCTGTTCTCTGCGATCTTCCAGGCTTTTTAGTTCTTTTTCTGCGCTCCCTGCCTTTTGTTCTGCTTCTTGCTTCGCCTTGATTGCCTGTTCCTTATCGTCTTTTAAATTCTGGATATCTGCTCTGGATTCTGCAATTTGTGCTGTTAATTCTTCTTTTTCAGCAGTTAGATGCTCTTTCTCCTGCTCCAATTCCTGTACTTCCTTTTTCCGTTCTTTTTTCTTGAAGTTATAGACATCCAGATGTTCCTCATGAGTACCTTTCTGTTCCCATTCAATTCCATACTGCTTTGCAGTCTCTGCCAGAACTTCTTTTTCATGATTTATCCACTGATTCAGTTCCGTATCATGCTTATTTCCACCTTGAAATCCAAGACTTTTTAATGCCTGTTTCAGTGAAACTCTGGTATCCATTCCTTTTCCTTTCCAGTCCGTCACATAAGGAATAAAATCAATATGGAGATGTGGAGTAGCCTCATCCTGATGCAGATAGCAACTAAATACCCGAAGTGTCGGATTCCGTTTCTGGAAATCTTTTACATACTCATCCAGTACGTTTACAGCCAGATCTCCTGCTTCTGTTCCAACAGCCATATCTTCTCGGTTTCCAATCTGGAAAATCACTTCATGGAACAACTTTTCCTGTTTTCCTTGGCGAATCTTTTCATAATAATTTGTAATCTGCCGATCTTTTCTTTTCCCGACATTATACCGTTCTACAGCTTCATCAAACAGCTCTTTATAGACTTCTTTCAGATTCTCATTCCGGTAACAAATATTTAATTGCACTCTGTCTGGATCAACATTTTCTGCTATAAAATCTCGTCTGTTATGAGCCAGAGACCCTGTCCCGATCATACCACTGATTGTTCGTTTCATCGTCATATTCCTCACCCCGCTTTCTAAAACCAGTGCCAGACATGGCACATAAATTTGTATCTTTGCCAGCTATAGTATAAAAAGAAATATTCGCCGGATACGGCGGTTTTGTTACTTTTGTCAAAAGTAACGCAAAAGCACTTTCGACAGCCGTACCGTCCATCAAAAGTACCCTTGCGCCCTCCGGGGGTACAGAGACCTTTACTCCGGTATCCTTGCCCGAATATATTCCAAATCACCACAATACGGTGTCCCTACAAGATACCATTCTCTTGCAGGATTCATTTCCATTCTGGTCTGAACCCATTCATCATCAAGCAACACTTCCAGGCATTCTCCACAGTGAAATCCTGTATCAATCCATAGATCTGATGATAATAATCCATATCTTTTGTTATAACTGTTATATCCTAATCTTCCTTCTCTCATTGTGCCAATCTCCTTTCATCTACCGTTTCCGCAGGGGCGCCCTGAATCAGGGCTCCCTTTTGAAAATTCTCTTCTACGCCAGTCAACTCCCGACTACACCTTACCAACATTCTCCTTGTCTGCTATCTACAGGTGCGTGACACGCTCCTGTAATAAAGTGTTCAGAAAGAACCTTTACCATCGAAAGTTCTCCGGTATTCCCCGTCTGTCCAGATATTCCTTCCGGAACTTTTCTCTTTCTTCTTCCGTTGGTGCTGTTTTGGATTTGCTGTATACTTCACGATTCACCATTGCATCCAGTTTTTTCTCCAATCCCAACCGTATTATTTCTTCACCATCGTAGTTATCCATCAAAAAATATTGCAAGAGCTGAAAGAATAACTCGTATGGAATCTGTACACTTTTATTTTGCATCTATTCTCCTTTCAAGGTAGCAAGATCCCCTCTTCTTAAGAAATGGTAATCTTGCCATCTTCCATTTTTATTCTGGCAACATCCAATACCATTGCTTTCCACGTTTTACGGAATCAATTTCAAGTTCCCGTTTGGCGTTCCATAGCGTTTTACTTTTGATTCCTCTGGCTTCTGCTTCTTCTGCAATTTTCTTCTGAGTCATTCCTCCATTTGCCAGTATCTCAAGGAGAAATTCTTTTGCTTTCCGACTTTTCTGTCCTCTTCCGTCTCCATTAAGAAGTTCATCGGCACTGATATCATATTCTCCAATCCATTCAAACCCATTATTCTTATCCAGTCTGAATGCAATGGACGTTCCTTCCGGTGCAAGAGAACTCTTCGTATGACATACCACTCTTACTTCCGGTTCATCTTTCACTCGCCCGACAATCAGAACACTTCTTGCAGCAGCCTGAAAATCAATGGAGCCAAGTCCTCGATAAGAAGATTTGCCGTTGCTGTTTTTGTTCATATGACCGATTAAAATAACTGCACAGTGATATTTTTCTGACAGCACTGCGATACGCTTCATCAGTGGTCTGATCTCATTTGCCCTGTGCATATCTACGTCCGCTCCCAGAAAGCCCTGTATCGGATCAAGAACAACCATTTTTGCTTTTGTCTGCACGATTGCTTCTTCCAATCTGACATCTGCCATTGTCAGTGGCTGGTCACTGTCATCAATCACCAGCACCTTTGAACAATCTGCACCTGCAGCAAGTAATCTGGGTTTGATAGTATCTCCAAGTCCATCTTCTGCTGTCTGATAGATTACATTTACAGGTGACACAGAAGACTGTTCCTGCATATTATCTTCAGCATCTAAATCTTCATTCTCACTATCGACTTCATCACTTCGTTTTTCTTTTGTTTTCGTTTTATCAGTAACAGGAAGAATCGGCTCTCCTCTGGTCAGTTTTGCAATAATCTGAAGTACCATCGTTGTCTTGCCTTCTCCTGGATCTCCCTGTATAATGGTCACTTTTCCATAAGGAATAAACGGATAAAGCAGCCATTCTACCTGTTCCACCTCTACTGAATCCATATTGATCAGTTTCAGTTTTGGTTCTATTCTACAATTCTCAATTTTATTTTTTTCATTCATATTCATTCCATCATCTCCTCCTGCCCTTCCGGGCAAGTCTCTGATGAACAGATATTCGGGAATTGTCGTATTTCCCGATTCGTGATATACTGAATCTGCCAAGATGGTATATCAGTGAATCTGATTATCAGAGAACTTGCTCAGATTATTTATCTGGGCTTTTTCTTTTGCCTTTTCAACATTCATCTCTTTCTTCTCCCAATCCGGTAACAGCATTTCCATTTTCATTATCCAGAAGATTTGCAATCTTTCTCTGCTGATTTGGATAAAGATGTCCATAAGTGTTCAATGTGATACGAATATCTTTATGACCTAATCTGTCCCGAATCAATAACGGTTCCACACCTTTCTCAATAAGATAAGCCACATGGCTGTGCCTGATATCATGCACTCGAATTTTCTTCACTCCTGCCAGCTCAATCTGCCGTTTCATCTTATGCTGTACCGCTTCCTGAACAACCGGAAATAATCTTTCTGTATCCGGCATTCCGTAATGACCATCTACAAATTCCTTAATTTCCTCTTTCAGAAATTCCGGAATTTCGATTGTCCGAAAGGACTGTTTTGTTTTCGGTTCTGTGATAATATCCTGCATTCCTGTCCGGTAATAAGTCTTATTGATACTAAGCTGATTCTTTTCAAAATTGATATCAGCTTTTGTAATCGCAAGCAGCTCCCCGATCCTGCATCCAGTCCAGAACAGCATCTCAAACATAAGATAATATCTTGTTCCCGGCTCCATTGTCTGTATAAACTGTTTGTACTCGTCCAGTGTCCAGAAGTTCAAACTTCTTGAATCTGAATTTCCCATTCGTTTCACTTTCTTGCATGGATTAACCGGCAAGTCATAGATTTTAGCTGCATGTGTAAACAGACTGGTCAACTGATTCTGAATCATTCTCAGATAAGAATCTGAATAGCCTTTTTTCTGAATTTCATTCTGCCACTGAATAATCTGTGAAGCCTTGATTTCACTCATCATCTGATTTCCGAAGTATGGAACGATATGCTGTTGCATCATATATCTTTTATTTTTGATTGTTCGATCTTTCAGATCATTTTGTTTGTCTGAAAAATAAATCTCAATAAAATCGCTCAGCTTCATATCCATACTTCGCTCATTGCTCAACTTTTTGCTTCGTTCAAACTCCAATGCTTCTCGCTTTGTTTCAAATCCACGCTTTCTGCGTTTTTTCTTCTCACCCATGACATTTGTCTCAAACCACTGGGCTGTCCATTTTTTTGTGTCTTTTTCTCTGTAAGCCATATTGATCCTCCCTAATTTTCTGCTATTTCATAGCCATACATCTTTTTTGCCCAAAACGCCTTTGGTATTCTTCCAGCCATCGTAATATATCCCTGTGCAGATAATTCTTTATTCATAGCTTTCACCAGTTTATAGGCATGAGATTTTGAGCAGTTTAATTCCTGTGCCACTTCATCAGCACTCATCATATAATTGTAACTTGCCATATTGCCTCCTCCTTTCCTCTCCAGATATAGAATACGTTTACTGTATTTCTATATCTGTACGATTTTCGTAAATTGATAATATCATGTATTTCTATCGTTGTCAATATTTCGTAAACACATTTTTACGAACTTCGTACACTATTTTTTCTTTATTTTATTCCACGTCTGTGTTATGATATTTTATAGATTTATGTTTTTCGTAATTTTCTAATATATGAAAAAGGAGGATTCTATGGGTGACGGTAAAAATTTAAAGAAATATCTTGATGAAAAAGGCACAAATGTCCGCAAAATTGCAAAGGCAACCGGAATCAGTGCTACAACCTTATATTCAATTATTCAAAAAGATTCCAATATTCGATTTGATTTTGCATTAAGACTTGCGAATGAATTGCAAATTGATGTGAATGAGATATGTTCTGCCAGTCCATTTTCTGGCACAATTAAGGAAGAAGAGATTTATCCTACACTTCCAGACGGTTTGAACGGAGCATTAGACGCAAGTCGTGTAAAGACTTACTTAAAAAATTCTATGTATCCGCTGATGTACCTTTTCGGTAAGAACAGTATGCCTGATGTAGATAATCTGCTTACATCGTTCTATCAGCTTGATGATGAATCCAGACAGGAAGTTGTGGAAACTATCCGTCTGAAATTACAATATCATCGTGATCCAGAACGTGCTGAACAAATCAAACAGATCAAAGGCTGGTAAAAAAATACTCCTGTGAATAGCAAACATTCGCAGGAGTTTCTTTTTGGCACCGTTTTGGCACCGCTGGTCTTATTTTTTAATTATAAATTTATCTGTATTTCATCTTGCTGATAAATGTTTCACTATTACTAACCTGATAAATTTACGAATAATTCTTTTCTTAGAGTACAGAAAAACCCCGGAAACCTTACGGTTCCGGGGTATCTTACGTTTGGACACAATGTACCTTGCGGTACTCAATATATATTAGTCAGTGATTACTCGATGATTGTAGCAACACGTCCTGATCCTACAGTACGTCCACCTTCACGGATAGCGAAACGAAGACCCTGCTCCATAGCTACTGGATGAATCAGCTCTACGGTCATCTCTACGTTATCGCCAGGCATACACATCTCAACACCCGCTGGCAGATCGCAAACGCCAGTAACGTCAGTTGTTCTGAAGTAGAACTGTGGACGATAGTTGTTGAAGAAAGGAGTATGACGGCCGCCCTCGTCCTTTGTCAGAACGTAAACCTGAGCGGTAAACTTGTTGTGGCACTTAACAGAACCTGGCTTGCACAGACACTGTCCTCTTTCGATTTCAGTTCTCTGAACGCCACGCAGCAGAGCGCCGATGTTGTCGCCAGCCTGAGCCTCGTCAAGCAGCTTACGGAACATCTCGATACCAGTAACAACGCTCTTACGAACATCCTCATGGATACCGATGATTTCAACTTCGTCATTCAGGTGCAGAGTACCACGCTCTACTCTACCGGTAGCAACAGTACCACGGCCGGTAATGGTAAATACGTCCTCTACAGGCATCAGGAATGGCTTGTCTGTTTCACGAACTGGGTCTGGTACCCACTCGTCAACAGCCTTCATGAGCTCAAGAATCTTGTCGCCCCACTCGCTCTTAGGATCTTCCAGAGCCTTCAGAGCAGAACCCTGAACTACAGGAGTGTCATCGCCTGGGAACTCATATTCATTCAGCAGGTCTCTGATTTCCATTTCTACTAATTCAAGCAGCTCTGGATCATCAACCATGTCGCACTTATTCATAAATACAACGATATAAGGAACGCCTACCTGACGGGACAGCAGGATGTGCTCTCTTGTCTGAGCCATAACACCATCAGTAGCAGCTACAACCAGGATAGCGCCGTCCATCTGAGCAGCACCAGTGATCATGTTCTTTACGTAGTCAGCATGTCCTGGGCAGTCAACGTGTGCGTAGTGTCTGTTCTCTGTCTCATACTCAACGTGTGCAGTAGAGATAGTGATTCCACGCTCTCTCTCTTCTGGAGCCTTATCGATATTCTCGAAAGCAACAGCCTCGCCGGTACCTAATCTCTCATGAAGAGTCTTTGTGATTGCTGCGGTTAAAGTTGTTTTACCATGGTCAACGTGTCCGATGGTACCAATGTTACAATGAGGTTTGTTTCTTTCAAACTTAGCTTTAGCCATTTTATAACGTCCTCCTTAATTTGCGCCCTGTATAATGGGCTATTATAGTTAATGTCAGGCTATCAACCATTATATTCTATTTTCCTTTAGTTTACAAGCCTTTTATCAAGAATCTATCTTATTTCTTATGGTCGGAAAGTACTTTTTCCTGTACATTCTTCGGAACTGGTTCATACTTGTCAAAGAACATGGAATAGTTTCCGCGTCCCTGTGTTCTGGAACGAAGATCCGTAGAATAACCGAACATTTCTGACAGCGGAACGTATGCGCGGACCATCTTGCCGCCTCCAATGTCTTCCATACCCTCGATACGTCCACGGCGTGAGTTGATATCACCGATAACATCACCCATGTAGTCTTCCGGCATGGTTACTTCCACCTTCATGATAGGCTCAAGCAGGATTGGGTTGCCCTTGTGCATAGCTTCCTTGAATGCCATGGAACCGGCAATGTGGAATGCCATCTCAGAGGAGTCAACCTCATGGTAAGAACCGTCGTATACATCAGCGTGAACGCCCAGTACTGGGAATCCGCCAAGGATACCGGTCTTGCATGCCTCTTCAATACCCTCGCCTACAGCAGGGATGTATTCCTTCGGAATAGCACCGCCCACAACGGAAGAAGTGAACTTGAAGGTCTCTTCTGCGTTTGCTTCCATTGGTGTAAAGTGAACCTTACAGTGACCGTACTGTCCACGTCCACCGGACTGCTTCGCATACTTGCTGTCAACATCAACAGCCTTGGTAAATGTCTCCTTGTAAGCAACCTGAGGCGCGCCTACGTTTGCCTCAACGTTGAACTCACGGAGCAGACGGTCAACAATGATGTCCAGATGGAGCTCGCCCATACCGGAGATAATGGTCTGGCCAGTCTCTTCATCGGTACGCACACGGAAGGTCGGATCCTCCTCAGCCAGCTTAACCAGCGCATCGCCCATCTTATCCTGGCTTGCTTTGGTCTTTGGCTCGATAGCGATATCAATAACCGGCTCTGGGAATTCCATGGACTCCAGGATAACCGGATTCTTCTCGTCACAGATGGTATCGCCGGTGGAAGTCACCTTAAATCCAACTGCAGCTGCGATATCGCCGGAGTAAACCCTATCCAGCTCGTTTCTCTTGTTGGCATGCATCTGAAGAATACGTCCAACACGCTCCTTCTTGCCCTTGGTTGCGTTCAGTACGTAAGAACCGGAGTTCAGGCTTCCTGAATACACGCGGAAGAATGCCAGCTTACCCACAAATGGGTCGGTCATGATTTTGAATGCAAGAGCAGCAAACGGCTCATCATCAGAGGAATGACGCTCAACCTCGTTGCCGTCCAGGTCAGTACCCTTAATGGAAGGGATGTCTAACGGTGAAGGCATAAATTCAATAACTGCATCCAGTAACTTCTGAACGCCTTTATTTCTGTAAGCAGTACCGCAGCATACCGGAATAGCGGCACACTCGCAGGTAGCTTTCCTTAAGGCTTTCTTAAGGTCATCATTGCTGGGCTCCTCGCCCTCCAGATATGTCATCATTAAATCGTCATCCAGCTCGCAGATTTTCTCTACTAACTCGGAACGGTATAACTCGGCATCATCCTGCATATCCTCAGGGATATCAATGATGGATATATCGTCGCCCTTATCATCATTATAGATGTAGGCTTTCATTTCAAACAGGTCAATGATTCCTTTGAAATCATCTTCCTTGCCGATTGGCAGCTGAATGCAGATTGCATTCTTGCCAAGTCTGGTCTTAATCTGGTCTACTGCGCCGTAGAAATTCGCACCCAGAATGTCCATCTTGTTGATGAAGGCCATACGAGGTACGTTGTAGGTGTCTGCCTGACGCCAAACGTTCTCAGACTGTGGCTCTACACCGCCCTTTGCACAGAACACGCCTACAGCGCCGTCCAGTACACGCAGGGAACGCTCAACCTCAACAGTGAAGTCAACGTGTCCTGGAGTATCAATGATGTTGATACGATGCTCTAATGCACCTGGCTTCGGCTTGCAGTTTTCCTGCAGGGTCCAGTGACAAGTGGTTGCAGCGGAAGTAATGGTGATACCTCTCTCCTGCTCCTGAGCCATCCAGTCCATGGTAGCAGTACCTTCATGGGTATCGCCAATTTTATAGTTTACACCAGTGTAATACAGAATACGCTCAGTCGTTGTGGTTTTACCAGCATCGATATGGGCCATGATTCCGATATTCCTGGTTCTCTCCAATGGATATTCTCTTCCAGCCAAGGGATTTTCCTCCTTAAATAATCAAACAGGTTAAACACATTCCAAAGATTAGAAGCGGAAATGTGAAAATGCCTTGTTTGCCTCTGCCATCTTGTGCATGTCTTCTTTCTTCTTTACAGATGCACCTGTGTTGTTGGCAGCATCCATGATTTCATTTGCCAGTCTGTCCTTCTGGGTCTTCTCGCCTCTCTTGCGGGAGTAGAGGGTAATCCAGCGAAGAGCCAGAGTCTGTCTCCTCTCAGGCCTAACCTCGATAGGTACCTGGTAGGTAGCTCCACCGATACGTTTTGCCTTAACTTCCAGAACAGGCATGATGTTGTTCATTGCTTCTTCAAAAACTTCCATAGCGTCCTTGCCGGTTGTCTCTGCAACACGGTCAAATGCGCCGTATACAATTTTCTGCGCAACACCCTTCTTACCATCTAACATAATGTTGTTAATCAGCTTGGTAACAACCTTGTTATTGTAGATTGGGTCTGCCAGAACGTCTCTTTTCTGAGTATGTCCTTTACGTGGCACGTTACTTCCCTCCTTAATAGAACTGTAAAGACCTGCGCTGCAGATCCCTTACAGCGTTTCATTAGATCATAGGTACTCGTGCTTTGAGTGCATAGCGAGGTCTCTCACGAGCTTAGCAATCAAGCACACCTGCGAAGCGGGCGCGTCTTTAAACGCGGCACTGAGCATGGTGCCTGCTGCTGTTTTTCCTCTGCACCTTCCACACGTTCATGCACGGTACTACAATATATAATCCTGCAACCTACAGGTCAATATCATCATTCCGGCACAATTCCTACAAATCAAATCTGCGGTCTAACTAAATTATTTCTTCTCTTTTGGCCTCTTAGCGCCGTATTTGGAACGGGCCTGCCTTCTGTTTGCAACACCTGCTGTATCCAGTGTACCTCTTACGATATGATATCTGGTACCTGGAAGATCCTTTACTCTTCCTCCACGGATCAGTACAACACTATGCTCCTGAAGGTTGTGACCTTCTCCTGGAATGTAGCTTGTAACTTCGATGCCATTGGAAAGACGTACTCTGGCAATCTTTCTGAGTGCTGAGTTAGGCTTCTTAGGGGTAGCTGTCTTAACAGCTGTACACACACCACGCTTCTGTGGAGCAGAAACCTCTGTAGCCTTCTTCTGTAAGGAGTTGTAACCCCTCTGCAGAGCAGGTGCAGTAGACTTCTTAACGCTGGTCTGTCTTCCCTTTCTCACTAACTGGTTAAATGTTGGCATTCTTTTCACCTCCTGTGATATTGTCTGCGGTTGCTGTATATCAGCTTTTTGCGCACGAAAACATTACGTGTTTCAGCACGCCATATCATTATATACACGCAAAAAAATTCTGTCAAGGAATTTCTTTATTTTTTCGCAATTTCCGGCACCAACGGGCTTAAAACACGCCCAAAAGAGCTGTATATGCCAGCGTAACTGCAAAAAACACCAGAATCATGGGAATGTTTCTCCTTACCAGGGCGCCGATATCCACTTTAAAGCATTCTGCGGCAATGAACAGGCATACATGGGTAGGGGATACCTGCATGGCTGCATAGGCAGAACTCATGAGCAGTACCAGCAGGGGAACGCCTGCGTCCGGCATGGCCGCCATGGCCATGGGCATGCACAGCGGTATGATGGCGTTGGAACCGCTGATAATGGTGCCGAAGAAAAATATCAGGGCAAATACCATGGGAAGGGGAATGGGCAGACCTCCGAAAAATACAGGCAGTTCATGGATGACCCCCGTATAGGTAATAATGTCCTTAAACATCATAATTAATATAGTATTAAAAATGATGATTGGCTCAAACGCAGTCCTGAACATAGGCTTTATCTCCCATGGCTTCAGATGGTCCACAAAAATATTGAGGACGGCTGCCATCGGTGTCGCCACATAAACCGGTATGTCAAAGGCAATAATCAGCACTACAATCAATATGATGGACCACAGACTCTTAAACAGCATAACCGCCGCCTTTTTCCTGCCTTCCTCCGTCTTCTGTCCCGTGGACCTGGGTACCTTTCTGAGATAGAACATGTGCCCGATAAAGAACAGAGCAGCCACCAGCGGCAGCATGGCAAGTACGAATTCCCCTGCTCCCACGCCAGACACAGCCAGCGCTATCAATATGGAGGAATAGGTGGGCAGAAAGCTCTCCGGTATATGGCGGTAAAAACTGGTGACACAGGTCATGTCCTCATTGCTCAGATAATCCTGGCATGATGACCTGACAATCTCCGCGCATATGGTCATGGCACCCGCCGAGGGAAGCAGGCCGATGACCGCAGGTGCCGCGGACGCATTTACCCTGCGGTTGTTAAACAGCCAGTTTAAGGACTGTTCTGCCTGCTTTAAGCGGTTCCTGCGTTCCAGCATACGCTGGAGGAAGGTGATAAAGTAAAAGCTCAGGACCACTGTAACCGTATCCTTGCTGACCATGGACCTTCCCATGATGGAAAGGGCGTCAGGTACACGGATACCGTACAGAACCAGGGCCGCCGCCAGTCCGCCTGAAATGGCCCAGAACAAAGGACGCTTCATCCACAGGATGGCAATGATTACAACGAACACGAAACAGAGCTTCATTATTAATATATTCATTTCTTATTCTCCCATACACATTATTACAGCTGCCATGATATAATCCTACCATGGCAGCTGCCTTGACTGCTACTTATTTTTCAGATTCATTTTTCTTCTGGCCGCCCCCTATGTAGCTTTCGTTAGTTTGTCAATAAAAGATTGTCGCTTTCACGCACAAATGTTAATATCTTTCTGGAGGTATGAACATGGGATTCAACGAGAATTTAAAGCTGTTACTATTAGAAAAAAATATGAAGCTGGCAGATTTGTGCCGCATGGCAGACATACAGACCTCTCTCATGTCCGAATATATAAACAGCAGGAAAAGTCCTACCACCGGCAATGCCATATTGCCGATGTCCTTAACATTTCCCTGGATAATCTGGCAGGCAGAAAGTGGAATACCTGCCGCGATCATAAAAAGCCTGGTGCGTATACCGGTGAATATACGGGTGAATACACAGATGAATTAAGGGAGACATTGCATAAATTGACAGAAAAGGAATGTATCTTTGTCATGGATGTTATCAAGGCGCTGAAGCAGCATCTGCAATGAAAAAAAGGCCGGGGCGCGAAGCTCTGGCCTTATCAATATATATATTTATATCATTTTTCTCTGGTATCATTTTTCTCTGGTACCATTTTTCTCCGGTACCGTTCCTCTATGATTACATACCTGAACCGGCTCGGACTAACTTGATCTTTTCACGTGCCTTTTATCTTACCGTCCCATGTACGTATCATGTACGTATCATATACGCCCCATGTCCATCCGCAAAAAAACTCCGGGAAGAAACATACGCTGTTCCTTCCCGGAGCATGATTACTATATGGTCTCTATCGTTTCTATGGTCTCGGTCTATTCTTCCTCTACTGCATCGTCCTCTTCATCCACATCAGCCATATCGTCCATTCCCAGAACTTCCTCTGCAACATTGTCCTCTGTGAGTCCGCTGCTGCTCTCATCCTCGGAAGAAAGCACCAGTTCATCGTCATCAGACAGCAGGATTTCATCTGAAATCAAATCGTCTGTGTCCAGCTTCACCTTGCGGTAACGCTTCATGCCGGTACCTGCCGGAATCGGCTTACCGATGATAACGTTCTCCTTCAGGCCAATCAGATGGTCAACCTTGCCGTTGATGGCTGCCTCGGTCAGGACCTTGGTGGTCTCCTGGAAGGATGCGGCTGACAAGAAGGAATCTGTTGCCAGGGATGCCTTGGTGATACCCAGCATGACCTGTCTGCCTTCTGCGGGCTTCTTGCCGTCGGCAATCAGAGCCTCGTTCATCTCGTTGTAATCCAGAACATCCATGGATACGCCCGGCAGCACATCGCTGTCGCCGCTCTCCTCGATCTTGATTTTCTTAAGCATCTGGTGAACAATCATCTCAATATGCTTATCGTTGATTTCCACACCCTGGAGGCGGTATACACGCTGTACTTCCTGGAGCATGTAATCCTGCACCGCACGGACCCCCTTGATTTTCAGGATATCGTGGGGGTTGATGCTGCCTTCTGTCAGCTCATCGCCGGCTTCCAGCACCTGGCCGTCCAGTACCTTGATTCTGGAACCGTAAGGAATCAGATAGGTCTTGGCATTGCCGGTCTCATTGTCGGTTACCGTAATCTCGCGCTTCTTCTTGGTATCCTTAATCTGCACCACGCCGCCAAACTCGGTAATGATGGCAAGACCCTTTGGCTTACGGGCCTCAAAAAGCTCCTCCACACGGGGAAGACCCTGTGTGATGTCGCCGCCGGCCACGCCGCCCGTATGGAACGTACGCATGGTAAGCTGTGTACCAGGCTCACCGATGGACTGTGCCGCGATGATACCGACAGCCTCGCCCACCTGTACAGGCTGGCCTGTTGCCATGTTGGCGCCGTAACACTTGGCGCACACACCGATATGGGACTTACAGCTGAGGACGGTACGAATCTTCACAGACTTGCGTCCTGTCTTATTCAGCACCTTCATAACAGCTGCGGCGCGCTTCGGTGTACACATATGGTTAGCCTTAACCACAACCTCTCCTGTATCCGGGTCAGTGATGGTCTCAGCGATATAGCGTCCTGTGATTCTCTCTTCCAGGTCCTCGATGACTTCATTTCCATCCATAAAGGCCTTGATTTCCATAAATGGGATATCCCTGCCCTCGCAGCAGTCCACTTCACGGATAATCAAATCCTGTGATACGTCTACCAGACGTCTGGTCAGGTAACCTGAGTCAGCCGTACGCAGAGCCGTATCGGACAGACCTTTACGCGCTCCATGAGCTGAGATAAAGTACTCCAATACGTCCAGTCCCTCACGGAAGTTGGATTTGATAGGAAGCTCAATGGTATGACCGGTGGTATCCGCCATCAGTCCTCGCATACCTGCCAGCTGCTTGATCTGCTTATCAGAACCACGGGCTCCGGAGTCAGCCATCATGTAGATGTTGTTGTACTTATCCAGGCCGGTCAGCAGGTCATGTGTCAGCTGATCATCGGTGGTCTTCCATGTCTCGATAACCTCTTTGTAGCGCTCTTCCTCAGTGATAAGTCCGCGGCGGTAGTTTTTCGCAATGCGGTCCACAGTTGCCTGTGCTTCCTCAATCAGCTTGGGTTTGCTCTCAGGCACGGTCATATCGGAAATAGAAACGGTCATGGCCGCCCTGGTGGAATATTTATAACCAATGGCCTTGATATCATCCAGGGTAACGGCTGTCTGGGTTGCGCCGTGTACGTTAATGACCTTCTCAAGAATCTGCTTTAACTGCTTTTTGGCAACGTGGAAATCCACTTCCAGCTTCAGCTCGTTCTCCGGAATGCTTCTGTCCACAAATCCCAGATCCTGAGGAATGATTTCATTGAAAATGAAACGTCCGATAGTGGAGTCAATGGTTCCTGTCTTCACCGTGCCGTCGGACATGGCCTTGCTGACCCTTACCTTAACCCGTGAATGAAGAGTTGCCTCCTGGTTCTCATATGCCAGGATCGCCTCGTTGACGCTCTTAAATACCATTCCCTCGCCCTTTGCTCCCGGACGCTCCTGGGTCAGGTAATAGATACCAAGCACCATATCCTGGGAAGGAACAGCCACAGGACCGCCGTCAGAAGGCTTTAACAGGTTGTTAGGGCTTAAAAGCAGGAAACGGCACTCTGCCTGGGCCTCTACGGACAGCGGCAGATGGACAGCCATCTGGTCACCGTCGAAGTCAGCGTTGAAGGCCGTGCACACCAGAGGATGCAGCTTGATGGCCTTACCCTCTACCAGGATAGGCTCAAAGGCCTGGATACCCAGTCTGTGCAGGGTAGGGGCACGGTTCAGCATAACAGGATGCTCTTTGATAACATCCTCCAGCACATCCCATACCTCCGGCTGCAGTCTCTCTACCATCTTCTTGGCATTCTTTATATTGTGGGCGGTTCCGTTGGAAACCAACTCCTTCATAACAAAGGGCTTAAACAGCTCAATGGCCATTTCCTTAGGAAGACCGCACTGATATATCTTAAGTTCAGGTCCAACCACGATAACGGAACGTCCGGAATAGTCCACACGCTTTCCAAGCAGGTTCTGACGGAAACGTCCCTGCTTACCCTTTAACATATCGGAAAGGGACTTAAGGGCTCTGTTGCCCGGGCCGGTCACAGGCCTGCCGCGGCGTCCGTTGTCAATCAGGGCATCCACTGCCTCCTGAAGCATACGCTTTTCGTTGCGGACAATGATGTCAGGAGCGCCCAGCTCCAGCAGTCTTGCCAGACGGTTGTTCCTGTTGATGATTCTTCTGTATAAGTCATTTAAATCAGAGGTGGCGAAACGTCCGCCGTCCAGCTGTACCATGGGACGGATATCCGGGGGGATAACAGGAATCACATCCATAATCATCCACTCAGGACGGTTGCCTGAGGTAAGGAATGCCTCCACTACCTCCAGCCTCTTGATAATTCTGGCGCGCTTCTGTCCAGTGGAATCCGCCAGCGCCCTTCTGAGGTCTGCGGAATCCTTTTCCAGATTAATGGCCCTCAGCAGCTCCTGGATGGCCTCAGCGCCCATTCCCACGCGGAAACCGCCGGTGCCGCCGTACTTCTCCACTTCCTCCCTGTACTCCTTCTCAGACAGGACCTGCTTATACTGCAGGCTGGTGGAACCCGGATCCAGAACAATATAGGATGCAAAGTACAGCACCTTCTCCAGCGTCCTGGGGGAGATGTCCAGAATCAGACCCATACGGCTGGGAATTCCCTTAAAATACCATATATGGGATACGGGAGCAGCCAGCTTGATGTGGCCCATACGCTCTCTACGGACACTTGCCTTTGTCACTTCTACGCCGCAGCGGTCGCAGATAACACCTTTATAACGAATCTTTTTATATTTACCGCAATGACACTCCCAGTCCTTACTAGGCCCGAAGATTCTCTCACAGAACAGACCGTCCTTCTCGGGCTTAAGTGTCCTGTAGTTGATGGTCTCCGGCTTCTTCACCTCGCCATGGGACCACTCCAGAATCTTATCAGGGGAGGCCAGACCAATCTTAATGGCATCAAATGTCATTGGATGATAAGTTTCATTAGTTTCTGGCATGAGCATTTACTCCCTTCTATTCTTCGTCTTCACCGTCAGCAGCTTCATCCAGGAACAAATCATCCTCGTCATCAGCCTCTTCGGTGTAATCATCGGCGCTTACTTCTTCTTCCTCCTCCACAGCTACCAGCTCGCTATCCTTGAATTCCTGTTCCTGATAGCCAAACTGTGCATAGGATTCCTTCTCCTCGAAGCGGCGCTCGCCCTCTAACATGGCGCGCAGCTCTGTATCGCCGTAATCAATATTCTCATTCATCTCGACCTCGGTGCCGTCATCCCTCAGTACCTGTACATCCAGGCCCAGGGACTGCATCTCCTTAAGGAGCACCTTAAAGGACTCCGGTACGCCCGGCTCAGGGATATTCTCTCCCTTGATGATGGCTTCGTAGGTCTTCACACGGCCCACAACGTCGTCCGACTTAACGGTCATGATTTCCTGCAGGGTATAGGAAGCGCCATATGCCTCCAGTGCCCAAACCTCCATCTCTCCGAAACGCTGTCCGCCGAACTGGGCCTTACCGCCCAGAGGCTGCTGTGTAACCAGGGAGTAAGGGCCGGTTGAACGCGCATGGATCTTATCGTCAACCAGATGGTGCAGCTTCAGGTAGTGCATGTGTCCGATGGTAACAGCGCCGTCAAAGTACTCGCCGGTACGTCCGTCTCTCAGGCGGACCTTACCGTCACGGCTGATGGGCACACCCTTCCAAAGCTCCCTGTGCTCCAAATGGGCGCCCAGGTAGTCGATAACAGAAGGCTTCAGCAGGTCTTCGTATTTAGCTTTAAATTCATCCCAGGACAGGTTCACATAATCGTTGGCCACTTCCAGGGTATCCATAATGTCGTTCTCGTTTGCGCCGTCGAAAATCGGGGTGGATACGTTGAAGCCCAGGGCCTTGGCTGCAAGGCTTAAGTGGATCTCCAGCACCTGTCCGATGTTCATACGGGAAGGCACGCCCAGAGGGTTAAGCACGATGTCAAGAGGGCGTCCGTTGGGCAGGAAAGGCATATCCTCAACAGGAAGCACGCGGGAAACAACACCCTTGTTGCCGTGACGTCCGGCCATCTTATCGCCCACAGAAATCTTACGCTTCTGGGCAATGTAGATGCGGACTGTCTGGTTTACGCCCGGTGACAGCTCGTCTCCGTTCTCCCTGGTAAATACCTTGGCATCCACGATGATGCCGTATGCGCCGTGAGGCACCTTAAGGGAGGTGTCGCGGACTTCCCTGGCCTTCTCGCCGAAGATGGCGCGCAGCAGGCGCTCCTCCGCGGTCAGCTCGGTCTCGCCCTTAGGAGTTACCTTTCCTACCAGGATATCTCCCGCACGGACCTCCGCGCCGATGCGGATGATGCCGCGCTCATCCAGGTCTTTCAGGGCATCCTCGCCCACGCCCGGCACATCGCGGGTAATCTCTTCCGGTCCCAGCTTGGTATCGCGGGCTTCTGCCTCATACTCCTCAATGTGGACAGAGGTATATACATCCTCCTGAACCAGGCGCTCGGATAACAGGACCGCATCCTCGTAATTGTAGCCTTCCCATGTCATGAATCCGATAAGGGGGTTCTTTCCAAGGGCAATCTCACCGTTGGAGGTGGATGGGCCGTCTGCGATTACCTCGCCGGCTTCCACATGGTCATTCTTATATACGATTGGCTTCTGGTTGTAACAGTTGCTCTGGTTGCTTCTCTTAAATTTGGTCAGATGGTACACATCGCGGTTGCCGTCGCTGTCCCTGCGGATAATGATTTCATTGGAAGCAGAGCGCTCTACCACGCCCGCGTTCTTAGCCACCACACATACGCCGGAGTCAACAGCTGCCTTGGCCTCAATACCCGTACCCACGGCAGGGGCTTCTGTGGTCAGAAGGGGCACTGCCTGACGCTGCATGTTGGAACCCATCAGGGCGCGGTTGGCATCGTCGTTCTCCAGGAATGGAATCATGGCCGTAGCAACGGAGAATACCATCTTAGGAGAAACGTCCATCAGGTCAATGGTCTTTTTCTGGAACTCGGATGTCTCTGTACGGAAACGTCCGGATACGTTATTGTGTATGAAGTGGCCCTCCTCATCCAGGGCCTCATTTGCCTGTGCCACAACGAAGTTATCTTCCTCGTCAGCAGTCAGGTACACCACCTCATCCGTTACCCTTGGGCTGGACGGATCCGTGGTCTTATCCACCACGCGGTAGGGAGCCTCGATGAAACCGTACTGATTTACCCTTGCATAGGTTGCCAGAGAGTTGATCAGACCGATGTTGGGACCTTCAGGCGTCTCGATAGGGCACATACGTCCGTAGTGGGTGTAGTGTACATCTCGCACCTCGAATCCGGCACGGTCTCTGGACAGACCGCCAGGGCCCAGGGCGGAGAGACGGCGCTTATGGGTCAGCTCTGCCAGCGGGTTATTCTGGTCCATGAACTGGGACAGCTGGGAACTTCCGAAGAACTCCTTCACAGCCGCAGTCACGGGCTTGATATTAATTAAGGACTGGGGAGTAATGCCATCCATATCCTGGGTGGTCATACGCTCCCTTACCACACGCTCCATACGTGACAGACCGATGCGGTACTGGTTCTGAAGGAGTTCGCCTACGGCACGGATACGGCGGTTGCCCAGATGGTCGATGTCATCTGCGTTGCCCACCTGCTCCTCCAGATGCATATTATAGTTAATGGAAGCAAGAATATCTTCCTTTGTAATGTGCTTTGGAATCAGGTCGTGGATATTCCTGCGCACAGCCTCCTTAAGAGACTCCTCATCGGTGCCAGCTTCTTCCAGGATAGAAGCCAGGGCCGGGTAATATACTAACTCCGTAACGCCCACTTCCTCCGGGTCAAAGGGCACATAAGCGGAAAGCTCCACCATCATGTTGGAGAGAACCTTCTGCTTCCTGTCAGGACCGTCCACCCATACATAGGGAACTGCCGCGTTCTGAATCCTCATGGCAGATTCCTTGTCAAGCTTGGTGCCTGCCTCTGCCAGAATCTCGCCTGTGGCGGTATCCACCACATCCTCTGCCAGTACCTGTCCGTTCAGACGGTACTTAAAGGACAGTTTCTTATTAAATTTATATCTGCCGACTTTTGCAAGGTCATATCTTCTGGGGTCAAAGAACATGCTGTTAAGGAGACTTTCTGCACTGTCAACAGATAACGGCTCGCCGGGACGAATCTTCTTATATAATTCCAGAAGGCCATCCTGGTAATTATCGGAGGTGTCCTTTCCGAAGCTGGCTAAGAGCTTTGGCTCCTCGCCGAAGAGTTCCAGGATTTCCGCATTGGTTCCGAAGCCCAGGGCACGAATCAATACAGTCACAGGCACCTTGCGGGTCCTGTCTACACGTACATAAAATACGTCATTGGAGTCTGTCTCGTACTCCAGCCATGCACCACGGTTGGGGATAACAGTACAGGTATACAGTTCCTTACCCACTTTATCATGGCCAATACCGTAGTAGATACCAGGGGAACGTACCAGCTGGCTGACAATAACACGCTCAGCACCGTTAATCACAAAGGAACCGGTATCTGTCATCAGGGGCAGATCGCCCATGAAAATCTCGTGTTCATTCATTTCATCTTTATCTTTATTGTACAGTCTTACCTTTACCTTAAGTGGTGCAGCGTAAGTTGCGTCCCGTTCTTTACACTCTTCGATGGTATACTTTATATCATCCTTACACAATGTAAAGTCAACGAATTCCAGACTCAAATGGCCTGCAAAGTCCGCTATGGGAGAGATATCATCAAATGCCTCCTTCAGTCCTTCTTTTAAGAACCACTGGTAGGAGTCTTTTTGAATCTCAATCAAGTTAGGCATTTCAAGAACTTCTTTCTGTCTTGAATAGCTCATTCTTACGCTTTTCCCGGCCGGTACCGGACGTATTCTGCTTTTCTCCATTGACGTTTCACCCCTGTTTTCTAATTTGGTTCGCAATATTTCCATCTCAATCTGCCGCCGAACCGGACGCCAGATGCAGCAAAATATCACTGTCGTTCTCTGTAATTGGGCGTCATACCACGTAAAACCGTACGTGAGGGCGCAAAAAGCCCACGCCGCCACAATAGTGCACACTCCATAATAACACAGACCTGTCAAGGTGTCAAGGATTTTTGCTTGCAATTTATCCTCTAAAATGATATACTATTATAGAATGTCCCCTGGGGTTGTGGATTATTTAACGGGGGGAATGGTACTATAATTACATAGGTTGGAGGTAAACCCCATGGCTCAGATTATTTTAAATGTACTGATTGTCATTCTAATCATTGCTCTGGTTGCCCTGGTTGTTCTCTACTTTCTGGGAAACAAGCTCCAGAAGCGCCAGGTGGAACAGCAGCAGCTGTTAGATGCAGCTGCACAGACCGCATCCATCCTTGTCATTGACAAGAAGAAGATGAAGATTACCCAGGCCGGGCTTCCCAAGGCAGTGACTGACCAGACGCCAAAGTACATGCGCTGGGCAAAGGTCCCTGTGGTTAAAGCCAAGATTGGTCCCAAGGTCATGACCCTTATTGCAGACGGGCGCGTATTTGACTCTCTGCCGGTGAAGACCGAGGCCAAGGTTGTCATCAGCGGTATCTACATCACTGAGATCAAAAGTGTGAGAGGCGGCGCGATTCCGACTCCGCCAAAGAAGAAGGGATTCTTCGCAAGATTTAAAAGGAATAAGAAAGATAAGAAATAAAAAGAAGCGGCAGCTGCGCCGCTTCTTTTTTATATTTTTCTTTTACTGCTCTCTGTGTACTGCGTACCCTGTACCCTGTCACTGCGGACAGGACTGGACATCCAGGCGGATGCTGCAATCGGACAGATGCTCATAATTGATATCCAGGGAATAATCCACATTCACCAGCAGGCTGTCCGGTTCTTCATTTATTTTAATCCGGTTGGCCTGTATGCCTACCACCATATCGCCCAGGGGAGTGGTGTAGCATGAAAGATTCTTCTTGTTCTTCTCAAACTGCATGTGGGTGTTGGCGATTCCCTTTTTAATTATGTCCATTCCGGAAGGGGATATCTTGATTACGTTCTTGACCTTACCTGTAAAGCCTTCCATCATCTCTTCGTAGAGGATGTAATGCTTTCCATTCTTCTGATAATAATCTCCCCTTACTATCATCTCCACATCGGAGTCCTCTTCGTCTATCATCTGGATGCCACTGATTGTAATCAGCACGTCTTTTGTCATATTCCTTCCTCTTTCCCTTAAGTGTATCGTTCCATCCCATGGGCCATCAGCATATCCACCAGCTGGTCCTTTGTGATCCCTCTGGCTTCCCACAGCATGGGATACATACTGATGGCGGTAAAACCTGGCATGGTATTAATCTCATTGAATACCACTTCTCCGTCATCCTTTACAAAGAAATCCACTCTGGCCAGCCCATAGCCGTCCACTGCACGGAATATGTCCATGGCGGCCTGCCGGACTCTCTCTGCCGCCCCTGCCGGCAGCTCCGGATCCGTCACTGTCCTGGATTCTTCGTTATAATACTTGGCTTCAAAGTCATAAAACTCTGCAGCGGCCAGTATCTCTCCTACCCCGGATGCCACCACCTCCTTAAGTCCGCCTCCGAATACAGCGCACTCAATCTCTCTGCCTATGATGGTTTCCTCTACCAATATCTTGCGGTCATGACGGGCTGCCTCTGACAGTCCTGCTTCCAGGGCCTGGCGGTCATCCGCCTTTGTCACGCCCCTGGAGGAGCCTGCATTGGACGGCTTAATAAATACGGGATAGGAAAAATGCTTCTCCACCCGTTCCACCACCGATTCCATATGCACAAGCTGTTCCCTGTACACTGCCTCGTATGCTGCCTGGCGGACTCCCAGGTCATCCACGATAATCTTGGTGTACAGTTTATCCATGGACACTGCGGAAGAAAGAACCCCGCATCCCACATAGGGAATCTTAGCCAGTTCCAAAAGCCCCTGGATGGTACCGTCCTCCCCGTACAAGCCGTGAAGCACAGGGAATACCACATCCACCCTGACCTCGCGGACCGAATCTCCGTCCATAAGGAGGATGCACTTCTTCGTGGCGTCCGGCAGCAGAAGGGCTGATACAGTTTTGTCCCTCCATGTACCGTTTTTTACATCTTCCAGTGAATCTGCCTTAATCCAGTGTCCATCTTCTGTAATTCCTACAAGTAATACATCGTATCGCGTCCTGTCTATATGCTCAATGACATTGACAGCCGACATGCAGGACACAATATGTTCTGATGACTGGCCGCCAAATATGACTGCAGCCTGAAGTTTACCCATGCTAGTCTCCTTAAACTCACTTATTTTAGTGATTGTTCTACGTTTATAGTATAACATATGTGGCAATAATTACAAACAGAAATTAAAACAGCATTAACGGCCAAGGAGGTCTTAAATCATATGAAATATAAAATAAGCCTGTGCATATCCGCACTTTGTTTTTTTACTGCGTTCCTCATTCTCATGGCATCCCGTACCACCGGCGAGGAGGCCCTGGCATCCCGCATTGCCCCTGAAATCCTCCGTTTTCACGTTCTGGCGGAAAGCGACAGCACCAGGGACCAGAATCTGAAGCTAGGGGTAAAAGGGCTGGTCCTGGACTACATCCACGGCCAGGTTCCTGAGGATACGGACAAGGAGCAGCTTAAACAGTGGATAGAGGGCAACAAGACCAGCATCGAGACCATGGCACAGGACTGGCTGGCGGACCAGGGAGCCTCCTATCCAGTAAAGTTGGAATTAACAAGAGATTACTTTCCCACCAAGGCTTACGGGGACATGGTATTTCCCTGCGGCACCTATGACGCGGTCCGCATCACCATTGGCAGCGGAAAAGGCCACAACTGGTGGTGCGTGCTCTATCCCTCCCTATGCTACACCGACGCCATCCACGCAGTGGTGCCTGATTCCTCCAAGAAAACCCTGTCATCCCTGCTGGCGGAAGATGATTACGATGCCCTGTTATCCCCCCTTGACAGGACAAAACAGCCGCAGCAAAAGCCGGAGGTCCGCGTACGGTTCCGGCTCATGGATTTATTTCATAAAAAAAGCTGAGATTCTATCTTTTCTGGCTGTCCAGCATATCCTGAAGCGCCTCGTCGCTCACATCGATCCACACGTCCTCTTCCTCCGCATTCAGCCCCAGATACTGGGCCAGAGTGCGGGGGTCGTCGCTGTTATTCCAGCGGCTTACATACCGGTCTATCTCCTCAAAGGGAATTTCCCCTGACAGATACCGCTCCTTGAAGGTTTCGTCCCCCATCATTTCCTCCCCCGTGCCGGTACGGCCGGCTCCTGTTCCTGCTCCTTTATGTTGCGCGAAACCGTAATTTCCTGGTTGTCGATATGTTCCCTGGCAGCCTTCTTTGCCTCGGCTATGTTGCGGTTCTTAAGGGCATTCAGTATGTGCTCATGCTCCACCAGAAGCACCTGCCTTTTGTCCTCGTCCTTTATATATTCCAGGCGGTAGCGGTACATCTGCTCACGCAGGTTGCCCAGCATCTGCACCAGCTTATCATTGCGGGTTCCCTGGTAGATGACATCGTGATACTGCTCATCTGACTGGGCAATGCTCATGGCTTCCCCCCTGTCAATGGCGCTTTTAAAGTTACCCTGCATCCGTTCCAGTTCAGCCATGTCATCCTCCGACATCCTCTGGCAGGCCAGCTCAATGGCCAGCTCCTCCAGGGAGCGGCGCACCTCCAGCACATCCCGCAGGCTCTTCTCAGATATCTTGGCCACCTCGGCGCCCTTCCTGGGTATCATAAGCACCAGGCCCTCCAGCTCCAGCTTACGGATAGCTTCCCTGATCGGAGTCCTGCTGACGCCTAATTTTTCGGCCAGCTGAATTTCCATCAGCCTTTCCCCCGGAGCCAGCTCCCCCTTCAGTATGGCCTGCCGCAGGGTGTTGAACACCACGTCCCGAAGCGGAAGATACTCATTCATATTAACCTTGAAATTATTTTCCATTTAAAATGCCCCCTTTCCAGCATTATGCCATGTCCTGTCCATTCCTTTTCACATTAAAGAAATTGGTCAGATACACTTGTTTTGCCAGCTCCGATGCCTTGCCGAACCGCAGATCCTCATAGGCTGCCTGGGCTGCCCTTGGATTGGCAAAAAGGCCGAATACCGTCGGACCGCTTCCGCTCATCATTGCCCCCAAAGCCCCATAGTCACGCATGACCTGTTCAATCCTTGAAATGGCCGGATACCGTTCTCCGGTGACCAGCTCCAGCACGTTCCCGAACCTGCCTGCCACCTCCCGCAGATTCTGGCTGCGGATAGCATCTATCATGCCGTCTATGTCAGGATGGTCCGAAGGCGCAAGCTTCATGGCGTCCAGACTCTCGTATACCACCTTGGTGGACACGCTGATTCCCGGCTTGGCTATGAGCACCTGGCACTGGGGCATGGGAGGCAGGGGCGACAGCTTCTCGCCGATTCCCTCGGACAGGGCAGTTCCCCGCATAAGGCAGTAGGGGATGTCCGCTCCCAGGGTCACGCCCCGTTCCATCAGTTCCCCGGTGGACAGGCCCAGGCCAAACATTTTATTGACTCCAAAGAGAACAGAGGCAGCGTCCGTACTTCCTCCGGCCATGCCGGCTGACACGGGAATGAACTTGCGCAGATGGATGGACAGGCCCTGGCGTATACCGAATTCCTCCATCAGCAGTCTGGCCGCTTTATGGGCAAGGTTCTGCTCATTATCCGGCAGATAAAACAGGTTGGTCTCTATCTTGATGCCCGGCTCCTGGGTAACGTACAAATCAATCCGGTCATGAAGCCCCACGGTCTGCATGATCATCCGCACCTCGTGATAGCCGTCAGCCCGCCGTCCCAGTACATCCAGAGCCAGATTAATCTTTCCATATGCTTTTAAGCGTAAATGTTTTATCATCCGCGGACTCCCCTCTATGTACATTGTTTACATTTCTGTTTTTATAATACATTATATTGTATACAATACTTTCACTCTATTTGCAAGTGGAAATTGCAGAAAAATGCGGAAAACCGGCAGAAATTTTCCGGCCGGTTTTAATAATGGTAAGAATCAGATTATTTCCCCTTCAGATTCCGAATTGCTTCCTTCATCTCCTCATCCTCTTCTCCCAGCAAGGGGGTTGCATCTGTATGCTCCTGCTCTTCCTCCTTAGGCATGTACTTCCTGAAAATAGCAGTGAAGAAATACGAGTTTACAAAGGCAATGAGGGGCATCCCAAACAGGAATAATAACATGGCAAACTGCGGGAAATAAAACAGCCCGAAATATGTGGCTGCCGCGATTCCCAGATCAGTGGCCAGTATCCCGATAGTCTGGAACAAATGGCGCACGGACATAAAAAACGCATTGAACAGGGTCCGCTTAACCGGATTATAGAACCTGGCCTGCAGCGGAAACACATAGGTAATGATAAACAGATAAATCAAAAGCAATCCGCCGGACACCGCGGTCATAGCTGTCCTAACTGCTCCGTTTAAAGACATCTGACCTGACACAAAGAACCAGAAATCAAAGCCCAGCACGATTCCGGCCGCCAGCAGGATAAGCCATATGGCTGTTGCCTGCTTAAAGTTGCTCTTAAAAGACCGGAAAAAGGACCGTATGGTGGAATCATCCTCATCCCGCACCAGTTTTAAGGTCACATAATAGACGGCAGTGGTGGAGGCCCCGGCTGTAAACACAGGAATGGAACAGACAATCCATAAAATGTTCAGTATGATTAAGTCTCCCAGCTTTCCTATAAACCGCCACACCGGATTATCATAATTAAATATACCTTGCAACATAAGCATTCCTCTTCTTTCTGTAAATACACCTGGTGATATTCTATCATATTAAGGGGAAAATGCAAAGGGCTGCCCTGATTTCATGAAATTTTTATATTCTCCTTAAGGCCGGATGTGGTATACTTACATGAAACGGCCTGTCCGTGCAAATACAGCAGAGAGAAACGGAAGGAATGCATAAGCTATGTCCATCAGAGAAGAAGCAGAAAACGAACGGCAGAAACTGAAAAACATGTCCTGGAAAGACAGGGCCTGGTATGTGTGGGAGTATTATAAATTCCACCTCCTGGCTGTGATTCTTGCCATCGGCGTCTTAAGCACCATAGGCACCATGATATACCGCCAGACCTTTACCACCCGCCTGTCCGTGGCGATTATCAACGACCGCTCCGCAGGCGCCTCCTCCAGCGCCCTGCTGGAATCCGATCTGCGGGAATACCTGGGATGCGGCAAAAAGGACCTGATTGAAATAAACGAGGGACTGATGGTGGATTTTAATGAGGAATCCACCTCCCAGTACGGATATGCCACCCTGGCCAAAATTTCCGCCCTGGTTGCCAGCAAAAGCCTGGACGTGGTCATCGGGGACCAGTCCGCCATAGACCACTACGAGACCGTATCCGCATACCAGAACCTGGAGGAATTGCTTTCTCCTGAGCTTTATGCACGGGTGAAGGACCATATCTACCGGGCAAAGGACGGCGAGGGAAACCTTACGCCTGTTGCCCTGTCCCTGGAGGATACGGCTTTGGAAGAAAAGACAGGCATCATCATGGATCCTCCTTATCTGGCCGTCATACAAGGCTCTCCCCATAAAGAAGCTGCCATTCAGATGATTGAGTATCTGTTTCCATAAGACACGTCATTCCCAGGCCTTCCGCCACCTTGCGGGAGGCCTGGTTTTCTCTGCGGATCAGCGCGCAGAGCCGGACTCCCAGCACCTCATGGCTGTAATCCGCAATAGCCGTCACAGCTTCCGCGCAGTATCCCCGCTGCCGGTAAGGCAGGAAAACATGGTATCCCAATTCCAGCCAGGGAACAGACTGTCCCATGGAATCCAGACATTCCTCCATCTCCCTTTTAAGCCTGGGGTTGGACACTCCCGCCAGCCCCACCAGAACCTGGTCGTCCCTGCGTACCAGGGCCCATGTACCATACTCATAAAAGCCGTACTGGTTTCTGCAGTACAGTTCCAGTGTGTCTCTTAAACGGAATATGGCTTCCTGAGGTCCGTACTCCTCCTCCGGAATGTGACAGGCATCATCCGCGGTCAGCTCCCGTATAAGCAGCCTGTCTGTTCTGCATATATTCCACGGAAGCCCCAGATGGCGGCGTATCACCAGATCCAGCAGCTCGTCCGTGGCATCCTCAAAGTCCGGTATCACATAGGGAATGCCCTTTAACTCCCAGATGTCTGTCCTCTCGCTCTCAACGCCAACAACGGCCCTCCCGGCAGCTTTCGCCGCCAGAAGGGCCTCAGGTTCGTCTGATATGACTGCTGTACAGGTCTTTCCGTCTAAACAGATACTACGCTCTGTTACCATATTACCGCCTCATTGTCATATTAGCCGGGGATGCCTTCAATGACAATTCCCATCAGCACTTCTCCGGTTCCGGATAATCCACCCCAAAGGTTTCCACTGTCATGGACTTAATCTTCTGCTCCTGCAGGGGACGGTCACTGTAATCAGTCTGGACATCCGCGATTTTATTCACCACATCCATGCCCTCTGTCACCTTTCCAAAGGCTGCATATGAGCCGTCCAGGTGCGGCGATGCCTTGTGCATGATGAAGAACTGGGAACCGCCTGAGTTGGGATGCATGGCTCTTGCCATGGAAAGTACGCCCTCTGTGTGCACCAGGTCATTCTTAACGCCGTTCTGTGCGAATTCTCCCTTGATGGAGTAGCCAGGACCGCCCATGCCTGTGCCCTCAGGACAGCCGCCCTGAATCATGAAGCCATTGATGACCCTGTGGAAAATCAGTCCGTCATAATATCCTTTTTTTACAAGGCTGATAAAATTGTTCACTGTATTAGGAGCTATTTCCGGGTATAACTCCGCTTTCATTACATCTCCATTTTCCATGGTTATGGTAACTATAGGATTTGCCATTTTGTCTTTCTCCTTTTTCAATTAGAATCTTTATCCACTATAGCAAATTCTGCGGGCTTTGTCCAGCACGGCTTCACTTTATCCATCTCCTGAGGAGTAACAAACAGCGCTGCCTCCGAAAGTCCCCAGACTACCATGGAATCGCGCACCAGCTCCAGCGCATGGCAGTAGCACAGGGACAAAAGACGTGCAAACTCTTCTGTATCTCCGGCCTGCAGGCGCCGGAATGCCTCATGGCTGATTTGATTCAGCTCATTGCCTGCCCGGATTCCATTCTGGTAAAAGGAGTAATAATACCCCCAGTGAAGTATGCTGCTGACCTGCCGCAGTATAATTTGGTATGGTTCCAGGGTAAGATCTTCAATGATATGGTGCATCAGGATACTGAGGGGCACCGCATAAGGTCCTGCAAGCTCCTCCTCTATACAGTCTATCTCCTCCCTCCCGATAAAAGGCGCCGCCAGCAGGGCCGCCGGAGCGGATGCCAGGGCCATGAACTGGAGGCCGCTCAGATACATAAGGATATCCTTTTTGTGAACCTTGTTTTTCATGGACTGAAAGGCAGCCTGGTCATTAAACAGGGTCACCTGTGTTCCCTTTACATTATACGTGCGGCAGAATCCCAGACGGTTCAGCATGGATATGGACCTGCGTATGGTGGCAACGGAGACACTATACTCCTGCGCCAGAACAGCCTCCGAAGGAAGAAAGGAACCATCCTTATAGAATCCCAGTCCAATCCGGTCGATGAGGTCACGGGCAATCTGAATATAAAGGTGGTCATGCCCCTGAGCGCAATTCCATGAATATCCATTTTTCTGCTCTATGTTTCCTGTTTCAAACCTGGATTCAATCCAGTCCAGATACCTCTTTATGTCATGCCCCAGGGACCGGTACATGCGTGCAAACTGTTCCTGTATCATCCGGGTATCACCGGCAGACACTGCCTCGGCCATCCACATGGGGTCATCATATTCCCCGCAGCAGCAGGAAAAGGGCGGCGTGTACTCCGGCTCCAGGAAAAAAGGAATTCTGGAGCCAATCTCAAGGCTGGTGAATATATCCCTGAACAGCAGATTATGGGACGCATCCAGCAGATTATAAAGAGCATTGGATGAGGCCTTCCATCTGGCACGTACTTCCTTCCTTCTGTCCCTTTTCAGCCGTTTGAAATATTCCACAGCAGTTTCCACACCGCATACCTGGACAGATAATGCAAACATCCTGGGCATCAGCAATTCCATTGTCTTATAAACCGCCAGAACCGATGTCTTTCTCTGAAGCACTGCCAGTATATCGGGTATATAGTCCTCTTCTCCTGTTTTGCCGTATACGATGACAGCAGGTCTGCGTTCCTCTGTCCGTATCATTCCCTGATCCCTTAATTCCGATAGCACATCCCTAACCGTACGGATTCCCACATGGTAGGTCTCGCACAGCCGGTTCATGGACGGCAGGGCTTCTCCATATTTATAATACCCTGTCTCAATCTGTTCCCTCAGATTTTCATACAGGTAGTCATGCAGCGTCTTTTTTCTTTTCATTGCCACCCCTCCCGGACCCCCGGCATGTTCTGCCCGCCCGCTGTTCCTTATAACAGTATTATACCACGTATTAATTTCAATACTATATGTATATGTACACAAATATTGCATTGATTTATCAAATACTGTCACTTAAAATAAAACTATCAAAATTTATTGATGTTAGACTGTTATAAATATGGAGTTTACTTGGAAATGAAAAAAACAAAAGATTCTATATCAGATGATTATGAGAAACCATTATTCAGACGCGGATGGTATATAGGATTCCTTTCCCTGGTCCTGGTCTCAGTTTTTGCCCTTTCCATCCTGAATGCAGCCAAGCTTCAAATCGAGTTGGACCGCTCTACCCAGGGCTATTTAACGGATGTGACCTCCCAGTTGTCCCGCGATATCCGGGATGCCATCAATAACAAGATAACCAATCTGGTCATGACTGCTGACAGCTTTTCGCAGTTTACAGAAAAACAAGATACAGATACAATGTCAGGCTTTCTGAACCGCGCAGCCCAGATTTTGGAATTTAAACCTCTGATTTTTTTTGACAGGGAGGGCTTTTCTGTCTCCTCACAGACTGACGATGGTGAACCCCCTGTATCCCCGGAGGACTTTCTTAAGCTTCCCAGTGTCCGGGCCTCTTTTCAGGGCAGCATACAAGCCAGCTATATAGGTGGAAAAAGTATTTTTTATTCCGTCCCTGTCTATCGGGACAACGGAGTAGACGGGGTTCTGGTGGGTGTTCGCAGCAAGGAAAACATGCAGTCCCTCATTTCCTCCAAAAGCTTCAGCGGCCAGATGCTGAGCTGCATTGTGGACAGCCAGGGGCAGGTAATCATATCTCCTACGGATCTAAAACCCTTTCTGCAGCTGGGGGATATCTTTAAACAAGAAAAAAATGAAAAAATAATTACAGACATACAGAAGATGCAGCGGGATATGACAGAAAACCGCAGCGGCGTCCTGAAATTTACTGCTACCACAAAAGAAGAACTGCTTCTCTCCTATAATGCCCTTAACATAAACGATTGGTTTCTGCTTACCATCATTCCTGCCGATATCATATCCACCGGGACAAACCAATACATCCTTCAGTCCTTCATCATTATAGGGGCTACCATACTTATATTCTCCCTGTTTTTATTTGCAGTATTCCGGTTCTATAACGCCCACAAAAGGCAGCTTGAGCTGATTGCATACAGGGATCCCCTTACAGGCGGGCTTAATAACGCGGCTTTCCAGGCCAGATACAGGGAACTCTCAAAAAACATGACCCCCTGCACCTATTCCATTGTGCTTCTGAATGTCCGGGGATTTAAGATGGTCAACGAGCAGTTCGGCATCCGGATCGGCAACCAGATTCTCTCCTATATATATAAGGTGCTGAAGCAGCATCTGCGTGAGGAGCAGGATGAATTTGCGGCCAGAGGCGAATCAGACCACTTCTTCCTCTGTCTGAAGGAGTACAGCCCCGGAGCCATCCAATACCGGCTGAATGATATGATTCATGATATCAACAACTTTCATGATACGGAACTTCCCGACCTGTCCCTGTCCTTCAAGCAGGGCGCTTGCCTTGCAGACGACCCGTACCAGGAAATCACTCTTCTCCAGGACCATGCCAGGATCGCACTGCAAAGCTGCGGGACAGATTTATGCCACAGCTGCTGTTTTTATGATGAAAGCCTGATCCGGACCCTGAAAATAGAACAGGAGTTAAACGCGCTTTTTGAGGACTCCATTGAAAACCGGTATTTTCAGATTTATCTGCAGCCCAAAATCGGACTCAGAAGCGGCCGGCTGGAAGGAGCAGAGGCATTGGTGCGCTGGAATCATCCCCAAAAAGGAATCATATATCCATCTGATTTTATACCATTGTTCGAGAACAATGGGAAAATATGCCGGCTGGATCTCTATGTATTCACAGAGGTATGCGCTGCCATAGACCGCTGGAGACAGGAAGGGCTGCCGTTGATACCAGTCTCCGTCAACCTGTCCCGCCAGCATTTCCGGAATCCCAATTTCCTGGATACCTTTGCAGGAATCGCATCCAGCTTTAAGATACCCGATAAAATCCTGGAATTCGAGCTGACGGAGTCCATTTTCTTTGATAACCAGCAGATCAAGACAGTCAGAGAAACCATTCAGGAAATGCACCGCATGGGCTTTCTGTGTTCCCTGGATGATTTCGGGTCTGGTTTTTCCTCCCTGGGACTTCTGAAGGAGTTTGATGTGGACACACTGAAGCTGGACCGCTCCTTTTTCCTCAATATGTCCGGTCAGAAAGCAAAGGATGTGATTTCATGCCTGATTGATCTGTCCAGGCATTTAAAGGTAAAGACTGTGGCCGAAGGCATCGAATCCACGGAACAGGTTGATTTTCTTCGCAGCATGGGCTGCGATATGATACAGGGATATGTTTTTTCCGCTCCCATACCTCTAAATGAGTTCGAGAAGCGTTATCTCCAGGATCAGCCCTAGAATTCGGCGCGCTGCCGGTTCAACCGTTTAAGGCTCCTGCTTGCCTGCCGCCTGCAAAAAGGAGCAAGCCCTCTTTGCCCATTCACACTTCGTTCATATTTCATTCAAAAACCTTTTACACAAACAACATTATTTCTTCATGTTTAAGCTATATACTTTAAACATAGCAAACAACAAGAGTTGCTACACAAAAAACGCTTACAAGATTTTTTTCATAATACTCGAGCTGATAAGAATTTATCAGCTCTCCTCCCTTTTAAAATACTTTTTTCCAGAAGGCGTATCATCCTCAGGATGGTGCGTTTTTTCGTTTATCCGTGGTCCGGGGCAGAGCTAAATCCTGCCCCTGTTTCTTTTTTTGAATCAGGACGCTGGCCATACTCTTAGTCCCGCCTTCTTAAAAACCCCTCCGGAAGAGTTACTTCCCTGGATAAAAACAGAAGGGCTGTCAGGTTGGGGAAGGCCATGAGTCCGTTCCATATGTCTGACAGCAGCCAGACCAGTCCCAGCCTGGCCTCGCTTCCTAAAAATACAGCTGCAATAAACAAAAGAGGATATACCTTGGCAGCAAACATGTGCTGCGCATTTTCCCCGAACCCGCACCCCCCGATGAAATAGGCCGCAGCCTGCCTCCCCAGATAAAACCAGGCCATGATTGTGGCAAATGCAAATACTACCATGGAGCCGCTGACCAGATATTCTCCTATAACTCCCAGCCGTCTGCTAAAACACCAGGCCGCAAGGGCTGCTCCCTCATAAGGTATTGTCTCCGGGCTGGAACCGGTCATGCACAGGATTACCAGGGCCGTTAGGGTGCACAGGACCACGGTGTCAAAGAACACCTCGAACATGGCCCACATCCCCTGTTCATGAGGCGTTGTGCCCTCTGTGGGACCGTGGAGTACCGCCAGCGTGCCAAGTCCGGCCTCATTGGAGAATACCCCCCGCGAGATGCCGTAACGCACGCTGCGGCTGATTACATATCCCGCTGTCCCTCCTGCTGCCGCTTCAGGCCGGAAAGCGGAGGTTACCATGGATGCCAGTGCTCCGGGTATCTGTTCCAGACAGGAAAGAATCACAATCATGGAAAAGGCAATATAGATTCCGGACGCCGCAGGCACCAGTTTTTCAGCCACATTTCCGATTCTGCGGATTCCTCCCCAGGTGACCAGCACCAGAAGGCCGGTAAATATCAGTCCGCCCGCCAGGGTTGGCACATGCCAGGTGTATTCCATGGTGCTGATGGCCGAGTTGGCCTGGACCATGCTGCCCATTCCAAGGGAGCTCATCAGGCACAGGAAGCTGTACAGCACTCCCATTCCCCTAAGTCCCAGTCCCCTTTCCATGTATATAAACGGACCGCATATGTAATGTCCGTCCTTATCCCTGTACCGGTACCTGATTCCCAGCATGGTTTCCGCATAAGCGGTTATCATGCCGATCAGGGCCGATACCCACATCCAGAACAGGGCGCCTGGTCCTCCCGCTGTCAGCGCGGTTGCCACCCCTGCTATATTGCCTGTTCCCACAGTTGCCGCCAGCGCGGTGCACACCGACTGGAACTGGCTGATTCCCTTTCCTTTTCCGGTGCCGTCCTCCTTTCTGGACGCTTCTCCCGATATAAGCCGTCCTGCTGTGCGGCTCCACCAGAATAAAAATCCCCTGATTTGGAAAAAATGACATTTCAGGGTAAAGAATATACCCACCCCAAGGAATATGACAAGGGTCCACGGCCCCCACACCATCTGGTGGACCTGCTCTAATACATTCATCATCTGAACTTATCCTGCCCTGCTTACTTCTTATAAATGTCTTATTCCGAAGTTCCCCTGACTATGACCGCTGGAAGGAATTTTCTTTTGTTTCCGGCTCGCATTTCATAGTTGTTTATGATAGAATATGTAGTAGGAACTACTGCAAGAATCCAATAGAAAAGAGGTATGCCGATGCCAGGTTTTACAACACACTATGTCTTGGGCATGAAAGCATACAATGATATGCCTCAGAACAATCTGAAGTTTATCATTGCCAAGTATCGGTGGCTCTATCAGCTGGGTCTCCAGGGGCCGGACATGTTTTTTTATAACCTGCCCATCCTGCGCCATCGAGACCACCGCAATGTAGGTTCCTATATGCATGAACACCATGTCAATTACTTTTTCCGTTGCTGTTTCATGCAGCTTTCCCGAATCGGTTCCAGGCAGCAGCGTGAAGAAGGCCTGGCCTACATGTGCGGTTTTATCTGCCATTATATTGGTGACTCTATATGCCACCCCTATGTATACGGACGCATTGAATACGATGTCAATCACCCGGGGTCCTATTACCACGGACTCCACGCCAAGCTGGAGAATGACATAGACGCTCTTCTGCTTCAGAAGTACAAGAGAAAGAAGCCATCCCAGTTCAACCAGGCAGCAACCATCTGTCTGAATGGAATGGAAACCCAATTTATTTCCCAGTTCCTGTCAGACTGCATCAACGAAGCATTCTATCCGCTGAGCTATAAGAACAGGTACCAGGTCACGGCTCCTATGATACACCGCTCCATTCTGGCTCTCCGTTTTGGATGCAGGACTCTGTCTGACCCTAACAGCAGAAAAAAGGACAGGATTGCATTTTTTGAATCCCTGTTCCTCAAAAATCCGGTAGCTTCCAGCAAGCTGGTTACGGATACCGTGGAGAACCCGGCCTGGAGCCTGAACCTGCATCATGAGACATGGTGCAATCCTTGGGATAAGAGTATTGCCTCCAAGTCCTCCTTCCCAGACCTGTTCAGACAGTCCCTGGGGAAGCTGAGCACTATCTTCTACATGATCAACTCCATGCTGGAGACAGGACAGCCCTTAAAGCTGAATGCCCTTGAGAATCTTCTGTCCGAGCTGGGTAATTATTCCTACCACAGCGGACTTCCCTGTGCAGATGACTGAATGCCGCAGAACAGCGGCCAGGGCAAGTAAGTCAATAAGCAGCATAGACCCGCCAATCAAAAGAGTATTAATAAGTAAAAAGCCGCGGCTCCTTTTCCTGAGGATTCAGGAAGAAGGAGCCGCGGCTTTTTGCTGCTGGTAATTTCTGTTATTTTACGGCTTCTGTTGTTTTACAATTTCTGTCATCTTTTGGTTGATTCAATGCACGTTTTATTCGATTACCTGGTCGCCGTCCTTAATGCAGTAATTTGCATTCACGCCAAGGCGGACCATCCAGTTCTTTGTCTCCTGTGTAAGCCAGATACCGCTTCCGGATCCGCCGCCATTGTCATTATCCCACAGCCATTGGGGGGTTGGCCAGAGAGCAACGCTGGGTCTTAACGCCTTGTAGACCTCATATCCTACGCCGTTCTGTCCGTGATGGGCCACCTGGACAATATCACACTTAAGGGCGCTCAGATCATGGTCGGCCATCAGCTGCTCGCCGCCTGATTTAGCCAAATCTCCAAGGAACACGGTGTTTGTCCCATTCAGGGATACCATATAGGCCACGCTGCTGTTATTGACAAAATCATTGTTCATCTTATATGCCTGATTCAATACCTGAATCCTGGCAGGGCCTGCCTGAATAACCTGTCCCGACACAATATCACCGTGAAGGATATTCTGAGGCACCAGACCAAAGGCTCCCTTGATGTAGGCCACCATCTTGGCGACCTCAGGGTCCTTCTCAGCATACCAGCTGTCCTCTGCAAAGGAATAGTAGATGCCGTCAATGGTAATCTCTCCGTTATGCTTGTACAGAATGTCTGCCAAAGCTCCCACATGGTCTGAATCAGGGTGGGTCAGAAGCCATGCCTGGACATGACCGCCCTTCTGCTTAATCTGGTTCAGAAGATAATCCGTATTATTGGTCCAGCCACCGTCCACTACGATGAGACCGCCCTCACCTGTCTCAATGATAACCGACAGAAGCTGGGCTGCCGTGTCGTGGTTGGCCAGCATGGTGAGACGGCCGGCCCCGAACAGGGAAGTGGAATCTGTCTTGGGAGTGGTGACTTCCCCAAATGCGGCAATCTGAGCCTTGGCCTGAATGACCGGCTGGCTGGCAGCCGCTGCCTGGGATGACTGGGCTGTCTCCCCTTCATCCCTGATGATGATTTTGTCCGGGGAAGACAGCATCTGTCCCTGGGCCTTTAGCGGCTGGGAGTTGGTCATGGCCAAGCTGTCCAGATTCCCTCCGGTCATTGTCAGTGTCATGATGGCCAGCAGCCCGGCGGCGGCCTGTTTCCAGTATCTGTCAATCCTCATCCCAATATCTCCTTAATCATCTCTTTACTGAATCTGAGCCGTCAGCTCCCTCTGTTCCCCTGCCTTCATAACGTCGTTTACAAGGTATGCGCTTTCATCCCCCTCTTTGTCGTAAGGGAACACCTGAACAAGCACGTCATGCTCGTCAAAGTAACTGCCGTAGTAAGTACTGTCCGTATCCTCCGGGTCTGGCGCTTCATAATAGAAATTCTGCTCCGCAATGTAGGTGCCCACTGCCTTCAGTACTTCCTGGCCATAAACCACAGCAATATCCCCTGTGGTCTTATGGGTCACGGGAAGCAAAACAACGACCCTGTTGCTGCCGGCGTCATACTTGGCATCCAAATCCATCACATAATCAGCAAACACCCCGTAAGGCTCCAGGAACTGATCCCTGAGGTCTTCCCTTACCTCCTGCCAGTCGATGTTAATATTTTTATCAACCTCCAGGTCAGGCTGTCCGTCCCCCTGAACCACACCGTTGCTGGGAGAAACAATGTTGCTCTGGGTACAACCGCAAAGCAGGGCCGCTGAAGCTAATAATATCAATGATAATTTCTTTAATTTTCTCATGATATGGTAATCCTCCTTTTTGTCAACGTTACTATTATAGCTAAGATTACAATAATTTAACAGTCCTTTTTTCTTACAAAATTATTGATGTTTTTACAAGTTCCTCTTGATTTTTCCAGGAACTGATGATAATATGTTCAATATAATTAATTTAAATCATTTTTTGAACATCCAGGAGGATACAGCCATGAAACAAGATAAAAACCGCAGTATAGACACTCCATTAAAGAACAGACTGGACTGGGTCACAACCATCATTCCCTTTGTGACCATACTGGCCCTCTGTTCCCTGTTCATGATATTCCCGGACGCCTCATCCCAAGTGCTTGGTTCTGTGCGATTTTTCCTGGGGGACCAGTTTGGAGGCTATTATCTTCTCCTTGGGCTGGGCGCCTTAATCTGCTCCCTGTACATGGCGTTTTCGCGCTATGGCAAAATAAAGCTTGGGAATCTTGAAAAGCCGCAGTATTCCTCCTTTCAGTGGGGTTCCATGATGTTTACGGCGGGATTGGCAGCCGACATACTGTTCTACTCCCTGTGCGAGTGGATGCTCTACGCAGGCGAGCCCCATATCACGGACATGGGAGCCATGCAGGACTGGGCATCCACCTATCCTCTGTTTCACTGGGGCCCCATCCCATGGAGCTTTTACATCATTCTGGCTGTGTCCTTTGGCTTTATGCTTCATGTGCGCAAGCGGAACAAACAAAAGTACTCCGAGGCATGCCGGCCGCTTCTGGGCAGACGTGTGGACGGTGTTTTGGGCAAACTCATTGACCTGACAGCGGTATTTGCCCTTCTGGCCGGCACTGCCACTACATTTTCCCTGGCAACGCCCCTTCTTTCCATGGCCTTAAGCCGTGTGCTGGGCATACCTGAAAACAATTTCCTGACCATCGGCATCCTGGTCATCATCTGCGTTGTGTATACCATGGCCGTATACTTCGGCATGCAGGGCATTGCCAAACTGGCAGCCTCCTGCGTGTACCTGTTCTTCGGACTGCTGGCCTATTTCCTTTTGTGCGGGGGCGAGACACGCTATATCATCGAGACAGGCATCACCGCAGTGGGGAACATGGTGCAGAACTTCGTGGGCATGGCCACCTGGACCGATGCCATGCGCACCTCCTCCTTTCCCCAAAACTGGACCATCTTTTATTGGGCCTACTGGATGGTATGGTGTGTTGCCACCCCCTTCTTCATCGGCACCATCAGCAAGGGAAGGACCATCCGCCAGACTGTGCTGGGAGGTTATTTCTTCGGTCTCTCAGGCACCTTTACATCCTTCATCATCCTGGGCAATTACGGACTTGGACTGCAGATGCACGGAAAGCTGGACCTGATGGGTGTCTATGCAAAAACCGGAGATCTGTACCAGGCCATCATATCCATATTTGAGACAATGCCTGCGGCCAAGGCCGGACTGGTTCTCCTGGCCATTACCATGATTGCCTTTTATGCCACTTCCTTCGACGCCCTGACCATGGTGGCCAGCTCATACTCCTATAAGTCCCTGGGCGCTGAGGAAGAGCCTCACAAGCAGGTAAAGCTGTTCTGGGCCATACTGCTGATGCTGCTGCCCATAGCCCTGATTTTCGCGGAGAATTCCATGGCTAACCTGCAGACTGTGTCCATCATAGCAGCTTTTCCAATTGGTTTCATTATTGTCATGATTGTATGGAGCTTTTTCAAAGACGCCGGGCACTACCTGGACAAAGAGAATTCCGAAACGCGGAATATGGAATAATGTAATTGAATGGTATAACTGGATGGTATAATTAAATCGTTGCAAACATCATAAAATCAGGTTCTATACTGAATGTTGGGGTGTGCTGAAAAGCACACTTCCAACATTCTTTT
>NZ_JAJCHK010000043.1:0-45135 GCF_020554465.1 Enterocloster sp. 210928-DFI.2.20 | reverse complement strand
GCCGGGAGGGGCGCCTTTAGGTGCACCTCCCTTTAACCTGCACACAAATCGAACGGGGGATACGGTTTGATTTATGGCTGCGAATGTAAAGTATCAATATCGGTTGTCCTTATACAAAAGGAGAATTTTTCATATTGGGCCAAATTAGCCGAATTTTCTATAGCATGCCCATCTATCCCATTCTTTTCCTTAAAAGCCAGTACTGCGGCTTACGGTGCGTTACAAGGGCTAATTCAAGTTGCTTTAGCTAAGTTAATTTTTTACTTTTCCCTAATCACTAAAACACTCGTCCGCATCATCTTTCAAATGCCCAGAAAAAAAAATTAAGCTATTGACTGTATTACTATCTCATTTATAGAAATCAATATTTACTCATAGCAAAATGTATACATTAATATAATTTAACAAATACTTGTATTGAGGTGATAAAATGAAGTCCATTATTGAAGCTTTTAATTGCCTAGAAGAAATACTACAAGATACTACTACGTTATCCACACAACAAATAGAGGCAATTAAAACCGCTCAGCAATCTATCTTAATAATAGAATTGCTTGGTATATCCATAAATGAGAGTATAACTAATCAATAAATATATCGCTATACATTGTCTTAGCTTCCTGTGGGATATCGGTATTTATTAAGTGAGCAATTCTATTTTTTATAGTATCTGGTTTATTTTGTACACCGACTGTTTTTGTATCTACTTCAATTGATATGGAACCTGGCACAAGTTGTGTGAGTATTCTGATATATCCTTCAACATCTGTTGTAGAAAATGTCTTTTTTAACTTTGAATTTAAATGATGACGAATCACGCTAATTGTAGGAGGTTCATTATCCGTGGTCTGAAACTCATAGATCGAATCGATAATTTCATAATATGGAGGGGTCTCAACTTTTTCAGCTTCTAATTTATCTATCCAACTTTTAACATCAAGAGGAGAAAAACATGTTTCAAATAAATTTCTAAGTTTATCCAAGCCTAACTGTTTAGGTGTCGCTAAAAAAAGTAATCTTATAAGATCCTTCGCTCTAATTATTGTAATCTTTTGTAATTTTGCCTCTTTAGAAATAGCGCTATCCGAATTATTCTCACCTTCATATCCGATTGCTACTTCTAAGGCATAATCAGCTTTATAATCAGCTTTATGGCGTCTCAACCCAGATAAATGTGCCGTTCCAGCAGAAATCCTTTTCTTCTCTGTACTTTTAGCATCATAAGTTAATGAATAGCTCAATGATTCACCCCTAGAATTATAGCCTAGCTTTGCATCAGCTTTTCCATCTGGCTTCCCTTTTCCACCTATCTTAATTGTCTCAAACCCTAGAGCCAATAAAACTCTATAAACTGCATCCTCTAATGCTGTTGGATTAGCTATCGCTTCTTTCAGTAATAAAGCCACAGCTGGAATACCTTCTCTATCAGATAATGCTAACTCACGTAAAGTCGTATCACGTTTTCTCATTACTTCATTAATTTGATGTTCATCTAATCCCAACTCATAAAGATGTGCTTCGGTTAAAACTTCAGTGATAGCAATACTTTGGAGTGGCAAGGTGTTTTGATATGCATCTGCATAATTTGCAATATATGGATGCGCTGAATTTATCGTTAACAGTCGCTTCTCTAAGTTTAACTTTGCAATAGGATCACTCGTAGACAATGCTGACCATTCTACAGTTTCAATAACTTGGCTTCCCGTTTCTATGTCCTGACCAAAAGATTGTAAAATTAATTCTTGCCGACTGCAATCTGGTTTTTCAATTAAAAACGGATTGATTATATCACCTGCAAAGAATTTTTTTGCAAAATTATAAATAGGACGCTTGGATGTCGTATAAGAAGTTTGAGATAAACGGTATGAAATAGTACGCTTATCCGCTTCTTTATTTTCTTCTTCAAAATAATAAGTCCTGATCTCGCTATTAAATTTTCGTTTGATATATGCTTTTAACTGCATATAAGGAATAGAATCTTTAACTGCTTCACGAGTAGAAGTTAGGTTGTTGTCTAACTCATCAGCATCAATTATAATACGTGTTCTATTGAAAGCTCCATGCGAGAAAGCTTCCATTCCAAGAAGAGGATCATCTAAATTTATTAGTCTCCCTCTTATGTTCAAAAAAATACCGTGACTCCGACCTAAGATTGTAGATTTACCACTTACGAGGGAATCCTGATATAATATAAATTTACCATGAATTCCTTTTAAGTTTTCAAAATCAAGATAATACTCACCATTTTCTTCTCGACAACTAGCATTCTTAAATGTCGCAGCAGTCTTATCTTCATACCCGATGATCCATTCCTTTATAATTGGAACATCTATTTTAGATGATTCTATTTTCTCGCCATTAAAAAACAAACTGAACTGTGGATTTAATGGTAAAGCGGTACGTAAAATCCACTTGAGCCGACCTTCCGATATTTCAAAGGCTTTGGGTTTCAAATCTGTTAGCAAAGAAAATGTCCAACTTTTTATTGATTTTGGGCCAAATAATTCAAACTCAATTTTTCCTCTATTATAAGGTGTTATGTAGGTTTCTAAAAGCTTTATCGTAGTAGTCTCATCAATTTCCCTTTCATCAAGAGTTAACTTTTTAATATCACCATGAATAAGATCGTAATCCATCGTAGCAATAATATACTTATCGTTCTTTTTGGATATATAAGTTAATTTTCTTGCTAATACATATGTGGCGAGTTTTCCTATCCCAAATTGACCAATTTGCAAACGGACACTATCTCGAGTATTATCTAAACGTTTAGAAGATTCACCTATTCGCCATAAATCCTTTAACTCTTGCTGGTCTAGCCCCTCTCCATTATCACAAACCCAAATAAAGGCTCCTTCTGCCGCCAAATCACTTGGCATATATACTGATACCTTATCAGCAAATGCATCATAAGAATTACACACTAACTCTTCAAACGCCTTATTCGGACTTGAATAAAGTCCTGCAGAAAATAGCTGTATAATCTTATAGCTTATTTCCACATCAATATCATCGATTTTTGTACCTATTGTACCTAAATCCATATTAATATCACCTCCCAATAACAATAAATTCTTCACTATATACTTTTCGCTTATCAGGACTTGATGAAAACTTCCCCTTTTCATCTCTATATGGTGTAAGGATTTTACCTGTTATTTTTCTCTTTGTTACAAAGATATTATCAAATCCGCTATTAAACATTGATTCAACTAGATGCTTCACATTATCTATCAAAACGCCTTTATACTCGGTGTTACCAATTACCATTAACATCATTCCATTCTGCCGCAATACGCTTTTACATACATCGGTTATTTGTTGCATATCAAAATAATATTTTGCTACACTTTTAGCCTTAGAATTGTCCACTACTTCAAGTGCCCTAACTACATTTTTCCCTGATTGATTTAGACTCTGCATTATATTACCATTGAAAGTACTATGCTTTGATCCTATAGAATCCTTCCTCAATGTTCTATAGTCACTAGCATAATCCAACCACAGTGTAGATAATTGATGCAAATCAGCATATTCATATGAGGTCACATATGGAGGGCTTGAAACTATGAGATCCGCAAAATCTCGTCGCCGTATCCTCAATGCATTTTTTTGCTCAATAATTGTTTTTGAATGAGGATACTGTGAAGAATCCATAGTGGCCTTCTCCATCATTTTACATTGATTTATAAATGCTTGCCTAACCCTCAAAGGAGTTTTTTCCAAATCAATCTGTGGTTTAATGGATTTTGTAAGCCACTTAGATGTTGATTTCAATATATTAGAAAATGCACAAAAAAAATACTCTCTATATTTACTATTTCGAGGAACTAAAGATAGTATACACTCTTTAAGCAAACTTAACTCCATAATCTCCCTTGGATAAAACCAATAGTTAATTCTTTCATTAACTGGTTCTGTTAAAGTATATGTTGGAATATACTCATCAAAACGACTTAATATCTTTTCAAAATAACATTTAATTGTATTAGTACTGTAATTAAAACTTTTTGCTTTGGCAATCAAAACAGCAGTTGGGTTAAGATCGCATCCCCAAAAATCTATTCCCATACGTTTAGCTTCAAATGCAACTGTCCCACAACCACAAAAAATATCTGCTATGGTGTTAACTAATACGCCATCATTAAGAGCGTATTGAATAGCTTTTTGTGTAATAAAAGCCGGAAATTTCGCTGGATACGAATGGATTTTATGATTTAAATGTTCCACCTCATTACCAACATTCCAAAAGGGGTCAACATCTATTTTCTCAAAATCTGTTTCTAAAGGATTATGTATCTGTAACATTCGCATACCCCTCTCTTTAATCACATTGTTATATTATACAATAAGTGGTCATGTATTACAATTAAAGATACAATCAAATAGCATAGTTCTGAAGTAAACAGTTGATTTAAACTTCAAACTATTCCCCATCTCATCTATTTTGAGGGAGGATTTGGCCCTTCACTCGTAACATAAACATTTATACAGATACAGTTTCTTACAAACTAAATATATGATAGTTTTATTATACTCATCTATTGACACATGTGCAACCCAGGCAACAAACATTTGTTCTTCTATTAATATATCAACTAAACAGGTTATAGTAAGCTAAACTATTTCCCTATCTTTATAATAAATTATCAGTATCGCTTATTAACTTAATCCGACTTATAAAAAACGTACCTTTAAATCCTTCTCCCCCTTATATTAATCCCTATCTACATAAATGCCAAAAAGCCCCTGGAAGACTCATCTCCCAGGGCCAAGGCATCTATTTCTCACGCCCTGAAAAACACCCATTTCCAGGCCGCAAATTCACTCAATTTTTCCTCAAAAGCCACTACATCTTGTGGTTTTATCCGTCATTCCCCTCCAAAACCACAATTCGGCATCTAAACTACCGTAGCTTAATGTGTTGCTGCGGTGGAATAGATGCCACTTATTTATATGTCGTCTATACTCTCTCTTTGCAAATGTATATCCATAAATATATTATCTTTTTAATATTGCATCAATCTCGTCCAGACTAATATCTGGTCTCTCATATTTTTCTTCTGTATAGTCTCCGTAACCAAGATCAAATTGCTGGATAAATTTGACCATTCCTACTGGCCCCAGTGCTTCTCTTAGGACCTTCATCCCGGCATTTCTTACATCGACTGGATTATTCAAATCAACATTTAACATTTAGAACACCTCCCAGGCAAACTGTAGTGGATTCTGCACTTTAACTTTTAACTCTAATTTTGAGGCCATGTTGCTCATTTTGTCATCTGTTGTAAGCAACACATCTGCATTCGCACTCTCCGCTGCAGCTATATGCAAACTGTCAAATGTGCGGATCTTTGATATCTTCATTATATCCTCTGATCGTTTTTTTATCTCATCTGTATAGGCTACGTGCATATGTGTAACCTGATATAGCTCTTTAACTTTCCGCTTTTTTGTCTCATCGCCCATACGTTCCATCTCTAATTCCAGCATTTCGCTTCCGACAATTTCATATACGTTCAATTGCCCTCGTTTCAATATAGTAAGGATTGCTTCACTTTCCAGATGAATACGTTCCTGCGTCTGATCATCAAACGGCCGATTGTAACAACAATTATCCAAATATATTCTCATACATCATACCTTTCTGCTAATCATATTATAAACCATTTTACCGGGATAAACAATCTTTTTATAATAACGGGATAGCAGTCAGCTCTGAAATGTGCCTTTACAGGAAATTTTGTCATGTCATGCTTTTTTGCCTAATTCCATTTCCTGAAAAAATCTCTTAAAATCTTCCAGTTTTGTATAAGCGTAATAAAAGACTGTTCCAAATGATTTCTGGCTCCCACGATAATCCAATGCAGTCTGGTCTTCACTACTGAATTTTATACTGAGTACCATCTTCCCGCTGTATTCTTCGTAATCAGTTTTTATTTACAAGAATCATCCTCTGCTTCCTGCCAGCTTTCTGGGGCAAGCCGGGCTTCATGGTACCGCTTCCCTTTGGTCCCTCTTAGGATCTGGAAAAATCCAGACATAAAAATATACCTCATCCCCACAGCCCATGGATTATCGGCTGTGGGGATCCATTAACGCAAAAAATCTAGGGAGCGTTCTTCCGCTCCGCAGATCTAAGTATCGCTAATAATCAAATTTTCTCATAATGGTCCACATCAATGACAATAACAGGTGAATCTCCCACATCAACCATTATAGGCATGGCCACATAATTAACCATGGTAATCTTTTATTTTCTTGCAAAAACTTCTAAATCCACGGATTTCCCAGAGAATGAGGTTCTTCGCCCAAAGAACCAAGAAGTTGTTTACCCGCATGAATCGCTGTCCGCAGCGCCTGTCGCACCGCTGCAGATTCCCCTGTGAAACACAGCACCACCTCATTAGCAAAGCAATTGTCAAGAGGGTGATGATAACCGATCACAGTCACCGGGGCAGACTTCACCGCCAGATCCGATACGAGGCATCCTATGGCGGCCGGCCCGCAGCATATGATTCCAAACGCCTTGCCTTCCACCGCTCCCAGCGTCTTGACACAGCACTGCCCCGCCCTCGCAGTATAGCTAAAGGAAAGATGACCTGCGTCATTTACATAAACTTCGCCGAACTGTTTCGGCAGCTGTTCCAGAGCGTTCTCTACCGCATGCCTTGCATCCGATACATCGTTGGCTCCAATATAGAACAGGGTACCGCATCCAGCTCCGCCCTTGCTGTCCCTGGATGCCTCCATGGAGATCAGCTCCACATCAGCCGCCTTTACAGCCTCATCCACAGCAATCACCTGCGGCCCTACCGCCACGCGGCCTCCAAAGATGCCAATAGAACGGTATTCTCCCAGCTTCATAAATGGTGCAAGGGAAGGATCGATTCCGGGAATCACCAGACCGATCGTATCTCCTATTGCAGTACCTACAAATTCTGTTATCTGGCTATGGTCTGTCATATGGTTTCTCCTGTTCTTTCATTTAACATATCCTTATTATACCATAGCTATTTCTTCTTCTATATGCAAAATCAAAACCATAAACCTGTAAAATCCATTCGAGTCTGTGTTGGACATGTTTGGTGATAATATCTTTATCCTACAACTGTGGCACTAATATTCTCTTTTTAGAACTATACTTTTGCCATAAACCGATTCCTTTGCATGAATTATACGAAATAGCCATGCGTAACTACCGCTGTCGTTCTCCCGCTTCTGTACTTCCGCATCCTTCGTTCTCATGATACAATCAATGTATCTGATATGATATGGAGCCAGTTCGAGCTAATGTATTACAGAAGAAGATGAGGAGGACTTTTGAGATGTAGATTACTTTTTAAATGAATTTGATGATATTGAAAATGACAATTTCGGTGAAGAAGGACTCTATATCTTCTAAATCCAAATTATTTACTTTCTATACCAGCTTTTTTAACGGGCTATTTTCATATTTTTAATCAAAAATAAATACTTTCCCATAAAGAGAAAAGCGGCCTTCTATGCATTACACAGAGCAGACCGCATTTACATCAAACAGATTTCATTTTTTTATTTTATTCTTATATTCCTTCACAGTCATATTCTCATATTTTTTAAATACTCTGCTGAAATAGCTGCTTTCGCTGTATCCAAGACGGAAGGCAACCTCCCCGATACTGTCCTCTGTGAAATAAAAATATCCCTTCGCAAGATGCATCTTTTTCATATGAAGATACTCTGTAACGCTCACATGGAACTGTGACCGGAATATCCTGCTTAAATATCCCTGGCTGACTGCACAGTTCTCAATAATCTTATTGAGCGTAATCTCTTCTTTAATATGCTGATCAATATACAGAAAAATATTGTCAAGAAGAGGATACCGTTTCATACTGCTCTGCTGGAACAAATAATCGACCACGCGGAACAGCCACAACTCAGATGTTTTCTTCTCTAAAATCAAACTCTTATTGATGGGAAACAGTTCAATTATGGTATTCTTTTCATCATATAAATTCTGCGTGTCCGTCAGCTGCTGCCCTATGTAAGAAAATGCTTTCACCAGCCGGTCCGGCTCAGGGCCGGCATTTTCATAAATACAGTCTATAATCCCCGGAAGTCTTTGGTAGAACATCTGAAAGTCCCTTTCTTTCAGTATCTCCACCAACTCCTCCACCTGTTTATTTGAGGTATCTTCCTTCTCTGTTTTATAGTTTCTAAAGATTGTATTCAGATTTTTGGCCATAACCGGTTTTTCAATCATTGCCTTTACCGTCCCCGGAACAATGCTCTCAATCAGGCCGGCCGAAGTGCAGACTGTCATTCCATAGATCACCGTATCAGGGCAAAACTGGCGGATGAGCCGACCTGTTTCCGCGCCTGATATTCCCGGCAGCTGCATTTCCACAAATACAAGATCAACTGCGCATGACCTGCATACCTTGACAGCCTTCTCTCCGGTTGTCACCTTATCAACAATCTCAAACTGTTCATATCCGGCAATCATTGCTTCAAGCGCTTCCTGTGAAAGCATATCGTTGTCAACAATCAAAATTCTGTACATAATTTTGAAATCCCTTCTTACTTATACTCCGGAAAGATAATTTCGCATCTACAGCCTTTGTTTTTGTTAATCTCAACTGTAATAGTATACTCATCTCCAAACAACTGAGCCAGCTTTCTCTTTGCGCACTCCATTCCCAGCTGAATATAATATCCCTCATGATTATTTTTGTATGGTTCAAATCTGATTTTAAGCTCCTCATTACTGAAACCGCTGCCTGTATTGATGATCTCCAAAACAAAGTTACCCTGTTTCAGATAACCGTTCAAGCTGATCGATCCGCCCTCCGGGCTCAGCATGACGCCGTGATAGAAGGCATTTTGGACAAAAGGAAACAGCACGCCTGCCGGCAGCTTCATCATCTGCATTTCCCGCGGAAAATGAAGGGTATAGTTAAACTGAGAACCTAACCGTATTTTCTGAAATTTAAGGTATTGTTCTACATATTCCAGTTCGCCTGCAAAATGAACAAAGGTGCCCTTGTCCGCAATCCCATATTTGACATGGCTGATAAACAGATCCGCCAGCTCAGTGGTTCTCTCCGCCTGTTCCACGGTTCCCAGGTTCTGCAGGGCAATCAGCATATTCAGGTAGCTGTATGGATTGGACTGTGCTTCCAGCTCATGGAAACGCACCTCCAGCTCAGCTTTTTCTTTTAAATGCTTCTGGTTTGTCTCCTGGATTTTCTTAATGCGCTTTTTCAGCATATCCTCCTGATAATACTGGTTGGCCCTGTTTTCACTGAGCTGTGTGATCACCAGACTTACCAGATTTGCCATATCCAGTATCTTTTCATATGAATATACCGGTAGTTCTTCAAATCTCTGCCTTGATTCCTCCCGCAGCCGTCTGAAACGTTCTGTCTCAACAGTCGGTTCTATTTGCCTAACTGTCTCCGGGGCGTCCTCGCAGCGGAACTGGCCGCCCAAAAAACCGCCCAGGTAATTGCCCTCCACCACAATCGGAATCGCCATCTCAATCAAACCGCATGGGCAGAAATAAATATGGGTTTTCTTTGTGACTGCGGCCTGAATGGACCCCATGGCATCCGAAGTCCGGCAATTCTGGCGCAGTTCCTTATCCTCCCTGAATTTTCTGCAAAAATCAGAGAAAAAAGTCATGTCTGTGACCGGTTCCCCTTTATAATCAACTGTAACAAACGCAAGTCCGGTCGCCTTCGACAGACTCTCCTGTATATGTTCCAGCTTGTCTCTTCCAAAGAGACGGATTATATCTATGGAACCAATTCCGCGGCTGGTCTCCCCTGTGTCCCTTTCTTCCTGGTCAGTGGATGCAAGCGGGCCTGTATCTTCGAATATCCTGTCGAGTTCTTCCATCATTTTTCCTCTTCAATGATTATATAAATTATTTTACTCTTGTTTTCCATGAAATACAATCTATTTTGTTCTCAAAAAGACCGGTCTGCATTACAGTCCGGTCTTTTTGGTATGATAGCTTTTTAGGGTTAACGTTTAAAGGGCCTGTTCTGTACGGCTGATGATATCATCCTGTACTTCTTTAGCAAGAACCGTAAACTGCGCACTGTATCCAGCCACACGCACCACAAGGTCTTTATACAGTTCTGGATGCGCCTGTGCATCCAACAGAATATTCTTGTCAATTACATTGAACTGAATATGCATACCTTTATGGTCAAAGTAGGAACGCACCACTGCTGAAAAACGCTTGAGACCTTCATCGCCTGCCAGGGCAGATGGAAGGAACTTCTGGTTATACAATGTACCATTGGAGTAGTTCTCATGATCCAGCTTTGCAACCGACATAGCTGCCGCAGTCGGACCGTTTGTGTCCTTGCCCTGTCTTGGCGATACACCGTCCGCCAACGGCTGTTTTGCAAGACGTCCGTCAGGCAGAGCTCCAACATCCTTTCCAAACAATACATTAGCCGATACAGGATAGCATCCTGCCTGGTATACTCCGCCTCTTGGGTTTTTATATTTTTCCACTTCACGTGAGTAGATCTGGCCACATCGTCTGGCAAGCAGATCCACATCATCCACATCATTTCCGTACCATGTGGTGTTCTCCATAATGCGTTTGATCCTCGCGTATTCCCCGTCCCCTGCATTCGCGGTCTGCGATGCAGAAAGCTGTGACTGAAGGGCTGATACGTCAATGGAACCGTTACTGCTGAGAATCCGTTTTACAGCCTCGTAAATCCTGGCCTCATCGTCGGAAGCGGTCTCACAGCAGCCGCAGCCGAAATTGTGATCCAGCGCATCCTTTAATTGAGCCATGGTAAGTTCTTTATTCTCAAAGACATGCGTCTGCATCGCATAAATGGAGTCACCGCAGTCAGCAACACCGAACGCCTGAGGTCCTGTAAAATTATAGACAGCCCCACCATGCTGCAGGCTGAGTCCCTTGCCAATACAGTCATCGACCAGACCGGAAAGGAATGGAAGCGGAGTTCTCTCTGTATGCGCATAATCCACGCTGTTACAGGCTTCTACTACGTGATGTACAAAGTACTGGATCTGTTTCTCAAATGCGCGCCACACATCCTCAATACTCTTGAACGACGTAACATCTCCCGTATCCGGCCCCACCTGGTGTCCGTTGTTCTTTCCGCCATTTAATGTAAGCTCCAGTATTTTCGCCACATTTACAAAGGCCGAATCATGCCAGCCGTCCGTCTTGTGCGGGCTCTGCGGCTCCACACAGCCGATCATGCCGTAATTTCTCGCATCCGCCAGGGATACACCGCGGTTGCAGAGGGCGGGTATAATTGTCTCATCATTATACATGGCCGGCACGCCGGTTCCCAGGCGTACCACCTCACATGCTCTGTACAGAAACTCCTCCGGAGTATTCTGGTGAACACGGATCGAGAAGGAGGGCTGCGGAAGCTGCACATGGGCTGCCGCCACCATACACATGTAGGAGACATCGTTAGTTGCGTCCAGTCCATCGCCGGTCTGACCGCCGACAATCAGGTTCTGGAATCCGCCGTAACCGGCAAATGCCTGTGCGGATACTTCATCTCTGATTTTGCTGAGTCCGTTGAATTTTACCCATAAACAGTCCAGAAGCTCCTGTGCAAATTCCTCTGAAATATTATGATCCATTTTCAGATATGGATACATATACTGGTCAAATCTTCCCGGGGAGATCGAATGTCCACTGGATTCTATCTGGATCAGAATCTGTGTAAACCAGAATGCCTGACATGCTTCATAAAAATTAGTCGCCCCATGCTCTGGAACCCTGTCACATACCTGAGCAATACGAAGTAATTCTGCCTTCCTGACCGCGCAACTGCATGAAGCCGCCATCTCCCTGGCTTTAGCCGCATATCTGCGGGCAAACTGAATGGATGCGTTGTAGCAAATAATCATCGATTCATAAAAGGTTCTCTTTTTTACATAATCAGGATCATTCTGATCCAGTTTCTCCATTGTCTCCACAATCAGTTTAATCAGACCGGAAAATCCAAGCTCCAGAACTTTCCCATAATCCGCGGACACATGTCCTATTCCGCCGTAAAAATAGTTGCCCACCGTAAACACACCGTTGGAAATAGCTTCTTTTGTAGCCTCCGACATATACGCGGATGCCAAATCACTGGTTGTCTTACCTTTCCAGTATTTGAAAGCCTCCTTTAACTCACTTTTTGCAGCTTCGCTGATCTTAAAAGGATCGGCGCTTCTCTTATCCATGGTATCGAACTCTTTTTCCACCCATTCGAACGAAAACTCCGGATAGATCTGGGCGGAGCGGAGATTTTTAGTAATTACACCCACAACCAGCTCGTCATCTCTAATTACGATGGGAAGATGGTTTAAGATTCTCTCCAGCGCTTTTGCGCGCCTTATAAGGATAGGCATCCCTTCCGTTTCGCGGTACGATTCTGTGACCAGTACGGCACGCTCCGACTCAACTTCCGGTACAGCAGCCACAAACGCTTTCTTTAAGCGCTTTATTCGTTCAGTTGGTTCTGTAAAGCCTTTTGCTATCATTTAACATCCTCCTTATATATTATTTTTCTACCACCATCATACCCTAATTTCTATAAAAAACCGATTCAATATATAAGCTAAAAAATCTCACAATACAGACTTCTTTCAAATAAAAAAAATTAATTCCCCGGCTTATACATGTCATTTTAGACACCACATGTATAAGCCGGGGACATTTTTGATAAAACAGGACAATCCAAACCTGCATCCACGCAGAACATGCCCTGGAGATACCCAGGGCATGTTCAAGGTTAACTCATTACCAACCAACTGGTCGAGCTCCAGATGAAAAGAAACTCTCACAGAATCCGGATATCTGGCGCATGTCATAATCAGAACCCGATTAGCGATTCCCGCAACGGCCAGTTTCCGTTTTTTTTTCAGGAGAACTTTGACGAATTTTGTTCTTGTATTGCTTAACCGTCATATTTTCAAACTTTTTAAACACTTTACTGAAATAGCTGCTTTCATTGTATCCGAGACGGAACGCAACTTCCGCAATACTGTCCTCGGTAAAGTAAAAATATCCCTTGGCCAGATGCAGTTTTTTCATATGAAGATACTCTGTAACACTGACCTGAAACTGCTCCCTGAAAATCCGGCTCAGATATCCCTGGCTGATGGCGCAGTTCTCAATAATACTGTTAAGCGTGATATCTTCTTTTATATGTTTCTCTATATAAATAAAAATATTCTCCAACAGCGGATAACGGCCGATACTGTTTTGCTGGAACAGAAAATCCATCACCCTGAAAAGCCAAAGCTCGGATGTTTTCCGGTCCAGAATCAACACCTCGTTAATAGGAAACAGCTCTGATATATTCCCGCTGTCGCCATACATGCTTCTGGTATCCAAAAGGTTTTGTCCCAGATAAGTGAATAGCTTAATAAGCCGGACTGAATCCTCCCCGGCAATCCCATAGATCTCATCGATGACTCCGGCAATCCCGCCGTAAAAATCTCCGAAATTTTTGTTTCTGAGATATGAAGCAAGCGTCTCAAGCTGGTTCTGCACAGAATCTTCGTGCTCTGTCTTATAGTTCTCCAGGATCTTTTTCAGAAAGTTGTATGTAATCGGTTTTTCCAGAAAATCCTTTACCTGGCTGTGAGCTGCGCTGCGGATCAGAATATTGGCAGCATGGGCAGAAAGGATATATATATTAATCTCCGGATTTGACTGGTGAATAATCCTGCTGGCTTCCAGGCCGGTCATTCCCGGCATCAGCATATCCATGAATACAATATCGATCACGTCCTCTTTACAAGCCCGCACCGCCCCCTCGCCGGTTCCCGTCATATGAACCACCTTGAACGCACTGTCCTTCGCAATCATTATATTCAGCGCTTCGCGCATAAGTATATCATCATCAGCTATCAAAACCCTGTACATGATTACTCAGTCCTTTCTTCATAATGTTCAGGCCATAGTAAAATAGTTTTTGATCCCTTGTTTCTGTAGCTTTCTGAGATTATGCTGTACTCCTCTCCAAACAGGCGCTTCATTTTTCCCCTGGCGTATTCCATGCCCATTTTGATGTAATATCCTTCGTGTTTGTCTTTGTATGTTTCATACTTGATATCCAGCTCAGCTTCCGTCAACCCCGGACCGGTATCATTAATTTCCAGCACTACATTACCGTTGCGCACGTAACCCGTTACAGTGATCTGTCCGCCTTCTTTTTTCAGCATCACGCCATTATAAAAAGCATTTTGGATAAAGGGCATCAATACGTCGGAGGGCATCTTCTGCATATGCAGGTTTTTCGGTACCTGAATCGAATATTCCAGCCGGTCTCCCGTCTTTTTTTTCTGAAACAGCAGATACTGTTCCGCATGTTCAAGCTCTCCGGAGATGTGCACGAAGGTACTCTTTTCCATGTATTTATACTTTATATAATCAATGAAAGAGCTCAGCAGTTCGTTTGTTCTGGGCGCGTCCTCTATAATTGTCAAATTAAGCAGCGATGTCAGCATGTCCAGAAGTTCATACTGGTTGCCGCGCATTTCCAGCTCCTGTACTCTCTTGTTCTTCTGTACAATCTCCTTGGCGTAACCATGGTTTACCGTCTGTATCTTTTTAATACGCTTTTTTAAAATATCTTCCTGGAGATGCTGGCTGATCTCGTTCTCACTTAACTGATTGATAACCAGAAAAACAAGATTGGCTATGTCCAGAAATTTTTCATATGAATAAACAGGAATTTCATCGAGCAACGATTTGTATTGGACCACCGCTTCATCCGCTTTTGCCGCGTGCATCACGGACGATAACCGGCTCACCGAATCGGGTGCGTCATTACATTGGATCTGACCGCCGATAAACCCGCCCAGATAATGACCGCGCACGATAATTGGTATCGCAACCTCCAAAAGTCCGCATGGGCAGAAGTATACGTTTGTTTTCTGTGTAACCGCTGCCTGGATGGATCCGAACGCATCGGATGATTTGCACCGTTCCATTGCCACCGGATTGTTCCGGACCTTTTCACAGTATCGTGAAAAGGATGTAGCAGATGTAATGGGATCCCCCTTAAAATCCACGGTTATAAAAGCCAGCCCGGTTGCTTTGGAAAGGCTCTCCTGAATGGTCTCCAGTTTCTCTTTTCCGAACAGATGAATGATATCCAGTTCGTTGATACGGTCCTCTTCATTTATGCTTAGATATTCATCCAATGCATCTGGTTCCACTTCATCCATGTGCATCATCTTGTGATATTCCGCCATCTGATTATCCCTCTCTTTACTGCCTGTCACTGCTATTTTATCACTTTTATTTCTTTATAACAATCATCTTTCAATGCAGAGGGTTGGATTGGAACGGCAAAAGGCCGTGCTGTATCCCTTTGGGCGGCACGGTCTTATGTCTATCTTGTCATAAGGCATCTGTTCTGTATTTCATCTGTATATTAATAGATGCTTAATAAAATTTCCTTAATAGCCTCTGTTCCAGCTTCTCTCGGATTACTTATAAGACAATTATCCATAAGAGCATTGTCAGTCATATTCTGAAGCTGCCCCTCATACGCTTCTCTGCTGATTCCCAGCTCTCTGATAGATGCCGGCATATCCATACAGCACATCAGAGACCGAATCAGCTCCTCAAGGGTTTTAACAGCCATCTCCGGGGCCTCGTTCATACCGACTAACTGAACTTTATATGCAAGAGTCGCATACTTGTTCATAATATCATGGTTGACGCTGTTATACTCAATCACCTTATTTAACAGCATAGCGTTGGCTAACCCGTGAGGAATATGGAAGGTTCCCCCAAGCTGATGAGCGATGCTGTGATTCAACCCCAGGCCCGCTGTGTTGAAAGCCATGCCTGCTAGTGTGGACGCCTCATGCATCAGGGTTCTCGCTTCCAGGTTTTTTCCGTCCCGGTAGCATTTTAAGAGAGCTTTGATCAGCAGTTCCGTTGCCTTTTCCGACAATGCGTCGGAGAACACATTGCAGCCGTTCGCAACATAGGCTTCCAAAGCATGTGTCAGCACATCCATACCCGTATTCGCGGTGATAGCCGGAGGCACAGACAGGGTCAGCCTTGGATCAAGGATCGCCACATCGGCCAGGATATCTTCGGATGAGATCAGATGCTTGCTCTTTGTTTCCGAATCAGTTATCACGGCAGCGGAGGTAACCTCTGAACCGGTTCCGCTGGTTGTGGGGATGGTGACAAACCTGGGTTTGGGAACCAGCTCACGCACACCGGCAAAGTAAATCATTGCCTTTGCCGTATCAATGGCAGAGCCTCCTCCAAAACCGATAACAATATCAGGGCGTACCCTGCAGAGCACCCCAAGCCCCTTGCCCACGATCTCAATGGTGGGATCCGGTATAGCCTGGTCGAACAGCTCCACAGAGTTGCTTGAGTCCAGAGAATCCAGTATATAATTGATTGCCCCACTCTCCGCAAGAAATTTGTCGCATACAACCAGAATCCGTTTTTTACGGATCTTACGCAGGTATTCCATTGCATAATTTCCGCTTCGTATCTTTGTTTTTATATATACATTTGACATGTGCGCTTCTCCTTTACATTAACGGATACTGAAGGCATCCGTCATGACGCATTTGCGCTTTCTGCAGAAGGTTCTCGGCGATGTCAGACCTTCTCCTGTGGGACCGGCAATTGTAAATGTGGTATAGCCCTCGCCTCCCACGCCGATACCTGCATAGGATGGAGCGTTTTTTACAAAGATGGTAGTCTCCATGATCTTTGCCATCTTACTGAGCTTTTCTACATTTTTAGAGTGCATCATAGCCGTATGGCGGTTTCCATGCTCCGCCTGATGGGCATATTCAATGGCTGTATCCACATCGGATACACGTACAACAGGGAGAATCGGCATCATCATTTCCTCCTGAACAAGCAAATGATCCTTGGGGACTTCCATGATGATCACCCTCACGCTGGCATCCACTGTAATACCCAGCTTATCCAGGATATAGCGGGCGCTCTTTCCTACAAAGGATGTCTTGGGACCGCCTTTTTCCGTAGTAACAAGCGCTACCAGCTGCTCTAACAGCATTGGATCCGTGATCTGGTACGCGCCGTTTTCTTTCATGTGGTGGATCAGATAATCGCAGATCGAGTCTACTGCAAACACTTCCTTCTCCGCGATACATGGAACGTTATTGTCAAAGCTGCATCCATCCACAATATCCTTTGCCGCTTTGTCAATGTCAGCCGTCTCATCGACCACTACCGGAGGATTGCCTGCCCCTGCGCCAATCGCCTTTTTGCCGGAGGAAAGGACTTTCTTTACAATAGAAGGTCCTCCTGTGGCTACCAGGAGGCGGACACTTGGGTTGTCGATCATCTTATTGGTATTTTCAATGGACGGTTCTTCCACCATGGTAATCAGGTTTGGCGGTGCGCCGTTGTCAATCAGCGCCTTGTTCAACATTTTCACCGTCATCTGTGAAACTTTTTTGGCTCTGGGATGAGGGCTGAAAACAACCGTATTGCCGCCGGCAATCATTGAAATGGAATTGTTGATGATTGTCTCGGTGGGATTGGTGGTAGGCGTAATAGCACCGATTACCCCAAATGGGCAGTATTCCACTAAGGTCAGACCGTTGTCACCGGTAATGGCCTCGGTCAGCAAATCCTCTGTACCGGGTGTTTTCTCGGCAGCCAGGCGGTTTTTGATTAATTTGTGTTCATAGTCACCAATCTCGGTTTCTTCCACAGACAGCCTGGAAATCAGCTCAAGATTCTCTCTCTTGATTATGGTTGACCGGATCACATCCACATATTTTTGTCTGTCTGAAATTTTTGAGAACAACAGCTTTTTCTGGGCCTCTTCAGAAGCGGCAATGGCCTCATCCATTGTCTTAAACACACCGTACCGTTCTAATTTGGGTGCTGTAAACTTCAGAGGCTGCTCTGCCTTAATCTCTTTTAAAGCCTGTTCTACCAGCTGTTCAATTACTTTTATATCCATATCCAAGCGTATCACACCTTCTTTCATTTATGCGCAGTCGGCAGCGGCATTCCATGCAATGCCAAGAGGGGTAACAAGGAGCGCATCATTTGTCTTAACAGTTGTTATCCCTAATGCCTTCTCAAATGTCTGTTCAAACTCGTCAAAACAACTGGCTCCGCCTACTACATAGACGCAGTCCACATCATAACCGGAAAGGAATCGCTTTACAATCGAAGCCATTTTCTCTACCACCGGTTTTATAATAGGAAACACATCATTTTCCTTGTCCTTATCCTTTTTCAGCTTTTCTGCTTCTTCGATCGGGATTCCATAATATCCGGCCAGGACCAGAGTCATATGGGTTCCTCCGGTTGGCTCATCAGCGGTAAAAATTACCTTTCCATCTTTCAGTATACTGATTCCGGTGGTTCCGCCGCCCACATCCACAACCGCGCCGTCTGTGATCTCCAAAACGGAAGCTGCCGCAGTCGGTTCATCGATCACATTGATCACTTCAAATCCTGCGCCTTCCACCACATTGGAAATGCATTTCACATTCCCATCCATAATACCCGGAGGAACCGCGGTGGCCGCTGTCTCCAATGTTACTCCAAGCAGTTCTTCCAGCTGAGCTTTCAGTCTGCGGACCGTCTGCATCGCGCCGACGAAATCCACCACAATGCCGTCCTTTACCACTTTGGAAACCGCAGTCGCACCTGCAACGGGATGGTTATCTTCGTCTGTGACAGCAATCACAATATTGGCTGTTCCCAAATCCACGCCCGTCTTTAGGTTCCCTGAATAAGGATTGCACTTGTTTTCCCTAATCAGTTCTGCAAATTCAGACAGCACTTCTTTGGTCATGAGCATATAACCCCTCTTTTCTATCTCTTTAATTTAATGCCGGATGATTACATAATCATTGTTTTTCAGCGCACATGCATTGGCTTCATCCACATCCACATGCATCTCCAATTCAAACTGATCCGACACCCGGATTAATACATCTCCAAATACTCCATGTCTCTCTCCGAATGTTTCCACTTCCACGATATCCTTATCCCATACTCCCATGGCCTCCGCCTGCTGTGGGGTCATATGAATGTGGCGAAGCGCGACAATCGCTCCCTGCGGCAGCAGGACCGTTCCCTTTGGTCCCACTAGCTCCAGGCCAGGCGTTCCTGACAAATCTCCTGATTCTCTGATCAGCGCTTTCACTCCAAGCCGAAAGCTGTCCGTTTTGGATATCTCGATCTGGCTCTGTTTTCTGACCGGGCCCAGGATACGTACCCGTTCAAACTCTCCTTTTGGCCCACGGATCGTCACTGTCTCGTTACTGGCGAACTGCCCCGGCTGCTTTAATTCGCCTTTTACAGTTAGTTCATATCCTTTTCCAAACAAGGTCTCAAGATCTTCCCGAGTCACATGAACGTGCCGATTGGATACTCCTACAGGGATTTTATAAGTATTATAGTTTACAACTTTCTCCATTACCCGTTCAGTAATCAGTTTCAGCAGTTCTTCATTTACCATCATGTTCAACCCCTTTCGGAAGTTTATAAACCGGCCGTATTGGCCGGTATATACTTACTGATACATTATAATGACTTTGGTAAGATTTTCTCTACGTCTGTGTGTGGTCTTGGAATTACATGCTGGGAAACTACCTGGCCTACATTGGCCGCAGCGGCTGCGCCTGCATCCACGGAAGCCTTTACTGCGCCTACATCGCCGCGTACCATAACTGTTACAAGTCCGGAACCAATCTTCTCATAACCGATGAGCGCTACATTAGCAGCCTTTGTCATTGCATCTGCCGCCTCAATTGCTCCTACCAAACCTTTGGTCTCAACCATTCCTAATGCTTCGTTTGACATATTTTTTTCCTCCTGAATGATATGTTTTAGTTATTATAGTAAAATTTAAAATGCTAACTGTTTCAACAGCCAGGCCTTGTCGGTCTCTTCCCAACGGAAGCCCTGGTCATCTCTTCCGAAATGGCCGTATGCTGCTGTTTTTAAAAACTGTGGCGTTCTCAGGTTCAGTTCTGAAATATAATCAGCTACTCCAAAGGAAAACACGGATTTAACCAGCTCCTCAATACTGCTGTCCGGTATCCTGCCGGTTCCGAAAGTATTGACTGTAATTGCTTCCGGTTCAATGCCTCCGATCACATAAGCCAGTGCAACCTCACATCGGTCCGCCAGCTCCGCGGCTACAATATTCTTGGCCACATAACGGGCCATGTAAGCGGCCGAACGGTCCACCTTGGTCGGATCTTTTCCTGAAAAAGCGCCTCCGCCGTGTTTTCCCACAGTTCCATAGGTGTCTACCATGATTTTTCTTCCGGTGACACCTGTATCCCCGGCAGGCCCTCCTATGACGAAACGCCCCGTGGGATTCACATGGATCCTTGTCTTCGGCGTGATCCATTGCGGATCAATCACAGGCTCTATGACAGTACAGCGTATAAATGCTTCCAGCAACTTGTGTGAAATATTTTCACTGTGCTGTGTGGATACAACAATACTGTGGATGCAAACCGGCTTTCCCGCCTCATTGTACTTCATTGTAACCTGGGTTTTTCCGTCAGGATACAGAAAGTCTGCTTTCTGAACCTTTCTCACATAAGCCAGACGTTCCGCCAGGCGGTTGGCCAGATGACAGGACAGCGGCATCAGGCTTTCCGTCTCATTGACAGCATAGCCATACATGATACCCTGATCTCCTCCGCCCAGAACTTCTTTGCCGGTTCCGGCGCTTCTGGTAACTCCCATGGAAATATCCGGCGACTGGTTATGTATATTGGTAAAAATCATACATGTATCGGCATCAAACCCTTTTCCATGTTCCGTGTATCCTATGTTTCTGATAATCTCTCTGGCCTTTGCAACAACGTCTACATGACCGCTTGATGTAACCTCACCCGCCAGCATTAGCGTATTGGCAGATGCCATAGCCTCGATCGCCACCCTGGATTTTGGATCCTTTCCCAGATATGCATCCAATATACCGTCTGAAATCTGATCACATACCTTGTCAGGATGGCCCTCTGTTACAGATTCCGATGTCACATAATAAAATCTGTCATCCCGTCCTTCCATCATTCCATCAACCTGCTTTCTTACTGCAATCAGCGGATCGAAAATCCGCTTGTCAACGTACATCTTCTTCTACGGGCGAAATGCCTTGCTGTGGTCGTCCCTTCTCCTGTTGTTGTTGCGATTGTAAAACTGGTGTGACCTTCTTTGTCAAATCCAATTCCCATAAAGGAGGGGCCGTTCTTTACAAATACAGAGGTCTGCATTTCTTTTGCCGCCTGGTTCAAATGTTCGATGGACTCTGAATGAATGGTTGCCGTATGTTTATAACCTTGTTCCACATCCAAAGCAATCTCCAGAGCTTCCTCAAAGTCAGCCGCCTTCACAAGAGGCACAAGAGGCATCAGAAGCTCCAGCGTAACGAACGGATGAATCCGCTCTGTCTCTGCTACGATCAGTTTGATGGTTCCATTACAGGGAATACCTGCATATTCAAGAATTTCATTGGCGCTCCGACCTTCCAGTTTTTTGTTAATCACAAAATCCCCGGTGACTGCCGCGTCCAGAAGTTTTTGAATCTCTTCCTCATTTTTGACATAATAAACTCCATTTTTCAGAAGCTCAAATATAAAACGATCCGCTGCTTTTTCTTCCACAACCATACACTTTTCCGACGTACACATCAGATTGTTGTCAAAAGAAGCTCCACGGACAATGTCCCTTGCAGCCTTTTCGAAATTCGCTGTGGCATCCACGATGGCGACAGGATTGGCTGGTCCGGCTCCGATTACCTTTTTGCCGGAAGTCATGGCCTGGCGCAGCGAGCCGCTACCTCCTGTGCAGACAACCAAATCCACGTCCGGGTGGCTCATAACCTCTGTGGTAAATCCCATCAGGCTTACGTGAAGGGTAACTACCAGGTTATCTATACCGCTGATGCTGCGGATCGTCTCACTGATAATCGTTGTCAAAAACTGTGAAACTTTTACTGCTCTCGGATGTGGGCAATGGATGATCGCATTGCCTGCAGCCAGCATTCCAATGGTGTTACTGATGAGTGTCGCACAGGGGTTGGTGCATGGCTGTACCGCACAAACAATACCAAAAGGGGAAAGTTCATAGAGCGTCATACCGTGGTCACCTGTATTCACTTCTGTTATCAGGTCCTCCACGCCGGGCGTCTTCTCAATGGCAAGCTTTATTTTTTGTGCCTTATCACAGACATTTCCCATGCCTGTTTCTGAAACGGTCATGGCTGCCAGTTCATTGGCAATCGGACGAAGTGCTTTTTTCACTCCTTCCAGAATTTCCTGCCGTTCATTCAGAGTCAGCTTTGAATATCTGCTGTAAGCTCCCTTTGCAGCAGCCACCGCATCGGTCACACTGGAGTAAATACTGCTTTTCATGTCATTCATTACCTCCTTTCCTTAAAAATAATTCATTTTACACTAAATATCCATTGTATCTACAATTCCGATAATCGCCATATCGATGACAGCCTCCCGTTTGGACTGGTCCACGCGGACAGAAGAGCCCGAACCAATCAGGACCGTCTCACCGATTCCGGCTCCGACATAATCCACAGCCACTTCCTCTGAATCAATGAAATTACCGTGTCCATCAATCCGTCTGATAATCATCAGTTTGTAGCCAACCAGCGAATTGTCCTTCCTGGTAGCTACTACTGTGCCTATTATCTTAGCCAATCTCATACTCTTCACATTCCTTTCACGGAGAATCCGGCTGTCTCAGGAGCGTGTTTAAATATTTCTTACCGGAACTCCTGTTCTCCATTAATTCTTTTTGTGCCTTGTAGTACTGGTGCTCTTCGCAGATGTCGTGCGTTTAGCCGTCTTTTTGGGCCTTTCGGGCGGCGTTTCCGGAGAATCCGGGACTTCCGGTTCTGCCGGATCTACGGTCCCGGTCCTGGTCGGTTCTGCTTCAACCAGAGGCTCCGATTTAATTTCTATCGGCTCTGCTTCAATCTTCGGCTCCGGTCCGGCCTCTGCTGGTTCCGCTTCAGTCTCCTGCTCCGTATCTTCCGGCGCTATTTCTTCCAGCCCAGTCTCTTCCGGTTCTCCCGCCTTAACCGCTTCCATTGTCTCAGCCTTTACTTCAACCTCAGCCTCCGTCTCCTCCTGTGCTTCTTTCTTAGGAGGGGAAGGCGGTACTGGTGGCTCAGGACAACAAAATGTCTGATCGACATAGTCGGACGGCCTTGGAATGACCTTCCATGAAACCAGCTTTCCGTTTGCGGTTCCAATCTGCTTTCCTGCATTGACAGCAGCATTGACAGCGCCTACATCCCCGACGATTTTAATGGTCATATATCCAAGACCTTTTGTGTTTTCAATCTCCAGGATCCGTACATTGGCTGCTTTGGCCATGGTATCGGCCACCACAACCGCAGTGGACAGTCCACTGATTTCAACTAATCCCAACGCCTGTTTCATCCTATCACCTCGCTCTCCTGTTTATTTGAATACGATATTCAGAAACTTCGCCCTGTCTTTAGCCAGGTCCGTTACAATATCGCCTTGCTGAAGGAATATAACACCGCCGGATGCAAACTGTTCCACATTGGACGATGATATAACCCTTTTTTTCTTTGTATCAGGATGCTGCGTATCATTTCCCGATGCCGTCTCTCCGGCCGGAGAATGACCAGGGGATTCATAGGGCGCTCTGCCTGTGAATTCATCCACGCTGCATATCTCGACTCCATACTCCAGAATCTGCCTGTAATAATTCATGACCCGGTTCCGGTAAGCAGGTTTTTCCTTTCCGGAAAATCTCGCAAGGCCAGAACGCAGAAGCACTACGCGGCTCCCCTTATCCATGCATTCCGATATCCAGGAGGTTTCGTATGTATCGCTGATACACAATGCAGTTTTTACGAGAACATCTCTCGGAACCACCGGCATCACTGTAATCGCCGTTTCCAGATCCGCAGGTTTTTCACAGGAGCGGTGCAGAATGTGGCTGCAGGCTTTCGTTTTCATGAGTCTTGCTTCATATCCCATGTCCTTCCACGAGGAAGGAATCACAGGTACGATCTCATATTGATCCGACGTTTCCATTTCCCTTAGAAATTCCATGTACCGGTCGCTCCATGGCGACACGCACAGCATATAAAGCTTCTGTCCGGGATGGTTCGCGTTGTCTGCTTTTCTTTCTGCCTCCAGCTCTCCGAGTACACGCAGCACCAGCTCTTTCAACTGTTCTTCGCTGATTTTCAATTCCTTCACCTCGTTTCAAGGAATGCCCCTATCCAACGGATAGGGGCATTCCCCGCTGCAACCGCTGCCAGATAATTGATTCTATCTGCTGCCTTTATTCAAGATGTGGAAGAATCTTCTCAACATCCGTATGAGGGCGTGGAATAACGTGGGTAGATACAACCTCTCCCACTGCTGCCGCAGAAGCTGCGCCGGCATCGGTAGCTGCTTTAACCGCACCTACATCGCCTCTTACCATAACGGTAACAAGTCCGGATCCGATTTTCTCATATCCAACCAGTGTAACGTTGGCAGCTTTAACCATGGCATCCGCTGCTTCAATTGCACCGACCAATCCTTTTGTCTCGACCATACCTAATGCATCTGCATTCATATTAGAACCTCCTTAATTGATTCACATTCTCCAGATTTATCTTATTAGATATATGGAGTTGTTGTAGACTTAGGTTCATCACCTAATGCACCAAGCATTTTCTTGCCCGCTTCGATGGAAGCCTTCACTGCCTGGCGTACAGCGCCGGAATCACCGGTAAATGTGAGGATAACCTCGTTTGAATAGCTGGTTCCGCCGTTACCTGGTGAGCAGTAGCCTACCACTTCAACGTTAGCAGCCTTTACCGCGATATCCGCCAGAACCGTGCCGATTGCAGCCGGTCCCGCGCATGTCATGCCGAATGCTCTTCCAACCGGCGCACCCAACGCCTTCTCAAGACAGTAACTGGCTCTTGCGGTATACTGGAACTCCAGATGTCCCGCATCGTTGCCGTATACATCGCCGAAGTATTTTGGAAGAACCTGAAGGGCAATCTCAACTGCTCTTCTGGCATCCGATACATCATCTGCTCCAATATAGATCAAGCTGCCGTGTCCGGCACCGCCCTTCGTATCTCTTGGAAGCTCTACGGAAATGATTTCTGTGTTGGTTGCCTTTACAGCCTCATCAACTGCCCATATCTGAGGGCCCGCTCCGGTTCTGCCTCCCACAATACCGATGGAACGGTATTTACCTAACTTCATAACGTCCACTAACATAGGATCCACGCTGGCAATAACAAGGCCGATCGTATCGCCGATTGCCGTTCCCACAAACTCGGTTAATCCAATATTACCGCAGCATTCTTCCTTTGGCGCCTCTGCCTTGCACTCCTCTTTCCCGATGCCAAGTTCATCGGAAACCTGCTTCATTACTTTCTCAATTAACTGCTGATCCATTTTTCTTCCTCCATTCTAAAATCTTGTCTAACCGCCAATGATACATTGAAAACCATAACTCTCCACCACTGCCTTACATTCCTCCAGATCCTCCGGAGCCAGCGGCTTAATTTGTTTCAGTGTGTAATCCTGGCCCAACAAACCATACTTGTTTTCGCCAAAGGAATGATACGGCAGCAGATGTATAGTCCGTATACCCACCAGGGTTCTGGCAAACTCTGCGATCGCCTTAATATCCTCCACCGAGTAGTTAAAGCCCGGAATCACCGGAACACGGATTACAGTATTGGATATTTTACAGATCTCGGGAGCATTTTTAATAACCAGGTCATTGCTAACCCCCGTGAACTTTTTATGCTGCTCACCGTCCATATGCTTAATATCCAGAAGCACCGTATCCACATAAGGAATTACCTTCTCAATCGCTTCACGGCTCCCCACTCCAGTGGTCTCAATGGCGGTATTCCATCCCTGCCCCTTGCATGCCTGCAGAAGCTCGGAAGCAAATTCATACTGCATCAGCGGCTCACCGCCGGATAAAGTGATGCCTCCGCCGGAACGTCTGTAGGTTGTGGCATCCTTTTTCAGTTCCCGGATTACCTGCTGGATCGACATTGTCTTTCCTTTCAGCACCAGGGCGCCTGCCGGACATGCATTGACACATTCGCCGCATCCACTGCACAGCTCTCTGTTAATCCAGGTTTTATTTTCCGGACTGATTGCCCCTCTCTTGCAGGCCGTTATACAACGGCCGCAATGAAGGCAATCATCTTCTTTATACATAATAACTGGTTTGATACTCTGGGATTCAGGATTACTACACCACTGGCAGGAGAGAGGACAGCCCTTTAAAAACACGATCGTCCGGATTCCCGGTCCGTCATGCAGGGAAAACCTTTGTATGTCGAACACGGTTCCCATTAAATTATAATTGATTGAATCCATGCCGAACTCCCTTCACTGTATTATACTGGAACCGCACTAAAAGGTCTGCTCTGTACGGCTGATAATATCGTCCTGAACTTCTTTTGCCAGAACGGTAAACTGTGCGCTGTATCCTGCAACACGGACTACCAGATCCTTGTAATCCTCCGGATGCTCCTGTGCTGCAAGCAGGGTTGCTCTGTCAATAACGTTGAACTGCACATGCATGCCCTTGTGATCAAAATATGCGCGTACCACGGATGCGAAACGTTTCAGGCCTTCATCCCCTGCAAGTGCGTCAGGAAGGAATTTCTGGTTGTATAACGTACCGTTGGAATAGTTTGCATGATCCAGTTTTGCCACGGACATGGCTGCCGCCGTCGGTCCGTTGGTATCCTTTCCCTGTCTCGGGGAAACGCCGTCAGCCAGAGGAGTCTTAGCCAGCCTTCCATCCGGAAGAGCGCTTACATCCTTTCCGAATAACACATTGGCAGATACAGGATAGCATCCAGCCTGGAACTGTCCGCCGCGCGGATTCGTGTATTTTTCCACTTCGTAGGAATAAATCTGTCCACAGCGTCTTGCGATCATATCAACTTCGTCAATATCATTTCCAAACCATGGGGTGTTCTCCATCAGTCTCTTAATGTGTGCATAATCAGGGTTCACACAGGCCGGTTCTGTCTTGGCCGGCTCTGCGGGTGACGGCCAGCGGCATGCCTGTGCAGGTCCGGCAAGCTGTGCCTGAAGATCCGCCAGGTTGATGGAGCCGTTATTGCTAAGGATTCTCTTGACTGCTTCATAAATCCTTGCTTCGTCCGTGCACTCGTCAGCCGTAGCAGCAGGTGCGGAGGCATTGCATGCATAACCGAAGTTGTTTGCCATTGCTTCTTTCAGCTGAGCCATGGTTACTTCCTTGCTCTCAAATACATGTTTCTTGATGGCACACAGGGAGTCTCCGGAATCGGCCACGCCGAATGCCTGCGGGCCTGTAAAGTTGTAAATTGCTCCGCCTTCCTGTACACTCTTGCCTCTTCCGATACAGTCATCTACCAGTGCTGACAGGAATGGAAGCGGCGCTCTCTCTGCATGTGCGAAGTCAACACAGTTGTCGGCTTCTGCCAGATGATATACGAAATATTCCATCTGTTTTTTGTATGCCGCAAAAATATCCTCAATGCTGGTAAAGGAAGTCATATCACCGGTCTGCGGGCCTAACTGCTTGTCGCCCACCTTGCCGTTGTTCAGGGTGATTTCCAGAACCTTTGCAATGTTGAAGAACGCTGCGTCATGCCAGCCCTCTGTCTTGTGCGGGCACTGCGGCTCTACACAGCCGATGATGCAGTAGCTTCTTGCATCTGCTAGAGACACGCCTCTGTTGCACAGTGCAGGGATAATTACTTCATCATTGTACATAGCCGGAACGCCCAGTCCGAGACGGGTCACTTCGCATGCTCTGTAGAGGAATTCATCCGGTGTATTCTGGTGAACGCGGATGGAGAAGGAAGGCGCCGGCAGAGCTACGTGGGCAACAGCTTCCATACACATATAGGATACGTCATTGGTTGCATCCAGGCCGTCCTCTGTCTGGCCGCCCACGATCAGGTTCTGGAATACTGCGTATCCGGCAAATGCCTGTGCGCTGACCTCATCACGCGTCTTGTTGACATCATTTAATTTAACCCAGATACAGTCAACCAGTTCCTGTGCAAATTCCGGGCAGATGTTTTTATCTGCGGCCAGATGCGGATACATGTACTGGTCAAAACGTCCTGGTGAAATGGAGTGGCCGTTGGCCTCGATCTGAAGGAGGATCTGTACAAACCAGAATGCCTGGCATGCTTCGTAGAAATTGGTTGCTCCCCGTTCCGGAACCCTGTCGCAGTTGGCAGCGATCTGGAGCAGTTCTGCTTTTCTTACAGGATCCGGGCATGAAGCTGCCATCTCTCTTGCCTTGGCAGCATAGCGGTGTGCAAAGTTGATTGCTGCCGTATATGTAATTACAATCGCCTCATAGAAATTTTTCTTCTTGATGTACTCCGGATCACTTGTATCCAGCTTTTCCATGGTCTCGATTACCTGTTTAATGATTCCGGTGAAACCGATATCCAGAACCTTGCCGTAATCTACACACACATGTCCAACGCCGCCGTAGAAGTAGTTGCCTACCGTAAACACTCCGTTTGCGATGCAGTCCTTAGTCTCCTGTGACATATAGGAATCTGCCAGAGCGCTGGTGGTCTTTCCTTCCCAGTATTTGAATGCTTCATGCAGCTCTGCTGCGGTATCTTTTGGAATCTGGAACGGGTCGGCAACTCTGGTGCCCATTGTCTCAAATTCCTTCTCAACCCAGTCATAAGAAAATTCAGGACAAATCTCTGTTGAACGCAGATTCTTTGTGATTGCGCCTACAACCAGCTCGTCATCATGAATGGTAATCGGAAGATTGTTAAAAATTTTCTCTGCTGCTTTGGCACGGCGCATAATAGGAGACAGTCCCTCTGTCTCTTTATAGGACTCTGTTACCAGAACCGCCCTCTCAGACTCAACGTACGGAATTGCATCGACAATTGCTCTTTTAAGACGTTTCACTCTCTCGGTTGGCTCTGTAAACCCCTTTGCTATCATACAAATATCCTCCTTTATTTTGTTTTCTATTGCATAGTTTTCAGTTTCCGGGATTTGCCCGTCCATCAATTCCAGGGCGTCCCTCCTCCTCATAATATCCTATACGGACGAAAAAGAAGACATATTATTAAAACGTAATAGATGTAAAATACAGACTTTTCATCACGAAATTGTGACGCCCAGCAGCTTGAGAAACCCTTTTAGAATTTCCACATTCCCGGGCCAGGCCGGGGAAGTTACCAGATTTTCAAAGATTACCGCTTCATACGGCTCCTTTTCCATGAAAATGCCTCCGGCTGCCAGTACCTCCGGCCGCACCGCCGGATAAGCAGTCACCTTTTTTCCCTTCAGCACTCTGGCCGCGGTCAGGATCTGTACTCCGTGGCATATGGCCGCCACCGGTTTTTTCAGATCCATAAAGTAATGTACCATATCTATTACCCTGGAATTCAGCCTGAGATACTCGGGCGCCCTTCCCCCGGTAAGGAACAGTCCGTCGTATTGTTCCAGCTTCAGATACTGGAACGAAGCATTGAGCACAAAATTGTGCCCCGGTTTTTCAGAATAGGTCTGGTCACCTTCAAAATCATGAATCGCTGTCCTTATGGTGTCTCCCGCAGTCTTGTCCGGGCAGACCACATCCACCGCCACCCCCGCCATCAGTAATGCCTGATACGGCACCATCACCTCATAATCCTCCGTATAGTCGCCCGCCAGCATCAGAACTCGCTTCATCCGTTTCCTCCTCTCTTTCCCATGGCATGGTATCGCCCTCTTCCCGCAGGTAATTAAGAATATCTCCCACCCCTTCGCCGGTCACGGAGCTGACATAGAATATCTTCTTGCATCCCGTAAGTTCCAGCCACATGGTGGCTAGGTCCGGCCTTGCCTCCGGCTGGTCAATCTGTGTCACGATCCCTATGACTTCCCTGGTTGCCATGGATACAATATTGGGGCTGTACAGTGAATAGTCCTCAATGGCGCTCATCAGCAGTCCCACAATGTCAGCCTCATAGGAATACAGAATCAACGCCCTTGCCAGGGTTTTGTTCTCCGCATACTCTCCGGGCGTATCGATAATAACATCGTAATTATTAATGTACTGCGTCTTATGGTATGTTATCTTTCTACCCTTCATCGCCTGTGTCAGCGTGGTCTTTCCCGCTCCGCTGCGCCCCACCAGCATGATCTTTTTCATTGACGCTCCTTCCCGGCTAAGCAGCATGTAATCAGGCCTTTGTGATCCTGCATACCGTAAAATCAAGTTCTGAGGACGTGTACTCCAAAATCCGCTCAAAGGCGATATTGACATCAGAAATGGTTCCCGTGATAATGAGCGTACCGCTGAACCGGTCGATAAAACCAATCTGTATATTAGAAGCCTTGATGGCCAGATCCGCTGTTATGATTGCTGTCTCACTGGGAGTAAGGGTCAGTACTCCGATGGCCGAACGGTGATAATCAACCTTTGGATCCAGTCCCAGTTTTTTGTAAATCACCTCATCCGGGCTGGCTATTATATGAGCCATGGTAATCTGTTTGCCGGGCACTGATTCCTGTATAATCCTCATCAGGTCCCCCTGGCTTCCATTCCAGTTTTTTATTTCCATTTATCACCATCACCTTTCCGCCTTTATTTTTATATTGTAACATTTTATAAAAGTTTCCTTTAGTACTAGACAAACTGATTTTTTGTATTATACAGACTTGTACGCAATGAGTCGGACAGTATTGGATAATACCATTTTTTAGACTGCCCATTCATTGTATAGGATATCTTTTTTCTTTATAATTAAAAAGAAAGGGATTTGAGTGATATATGAAGGGAGAGTATATATGACGCTGTTAGAACAAATAAAAGAAGCGGGAATCGTCGGGTGCGGCGGGGCCGGCTTCCCTACCCATGTCAAGCTGAACTGTACCGTGGAATATCTGATTATCAATGCCGCCGAATGTGAACCGCTCCTGCGGACCGACCGTTTTCTTATGCTCCATAAGGCCAGGGAGATCGTCACGGCCGCCGGTATGATCGGAGATATGGTACAGGCGGGTAAACGTTATATAGCACTGAAAGAAACATACTCGGAAGAGATTGCCGCACTGGAAGCTGCCATTACAGAACTTCACAGTCCTGTCAAGCTTTATAAGATGAAGAACTTCTACCCGGCCGGCGATGAACAGATCATGGTCTGCGACGTTACGGGGCGCACGGTTCCGCCTTCCGGAATCCCCCTTGACGTGGGTGCCGTGGTATCCAATCTGGCCACCGTTTATTCCATTTACAATGCATCCCAGGGACAGCCCTTTACCGAAAAATACCTGACGGTTACCGGGGCGGTGAACTCCCCCTGCATTGTCCGCGCTCCTCTGGGTACTTCCTTTGCAGAGTGCCTTCTGCTGGCCGGAGGAAGCAGTCTTTCCTCCTTTCACGTAATCGCAGGCGGCCCCATGATGGGTAAATGCTACAGAAAGGAGGAAGCCGCGGGACTGACCGTCACAAAAACCACTTCCGGCTACATCATTGTCGCTGACGATACGCCCCTGGTGGAAAAGCATAATATTCCCATATCCGTTTCGCTGAAGCGGGCCAAAATGTGCTGTATCCAATGCTCTTACTGCACCCAGATGTGTCCGCGTTACCTCACGGGACATCCGTTAAAGCCGCATATGATTATGCGAAAGCTCGCCTATGCCCAGTCTCCCGAGGAGGTTCTGGAGGACGAGCATGTCAGGCAGGCCATGATATGCAGCGAGTGCGGACTCTGTGAAACATATGCCTGTCCCATGGGACTTCAGCCGCGCCAGGTCAATATCTATGTCAAGAATCTGCTCCGGCAGAATAAATACCGCTATCCCAAGCCTTCAGAGACATTTACACAGCTGGAGGAACGAAGCTACCGGAAAGCGCCGTCCAAGCGCATGGCGGTCCGCCTGGGTGTCGACCAGTATTATGACTATCATATTGACAGCTGCAAAGCCGCTGATCCCGCCACAGTTCGGATCTCCCTAAGACAGCACATCGGCGCCCCCAGCCAACCTGTGGTACAGACAGGTGACACGGTTTCGTGCGGGCAGCTGATCGGAGCGATTCCTGCGGAGGCGCTGGGTGCCAACATTCATGCGAGTATATCCGGAACCGTCGTACAGGTTACTGATACTGAAATTGTTATTTCTGCTGACAGGCAGTAGTTAGGAGGAAAATCATATGATTACCATCGGTTTTTTAGAATTAAACAGCATTGCCAAAGGAATCCTGGCCGCAGACATGATGCTCAAGGCAGCGGAAATCAAGCTTGTCTCTGCAAGGCCCAGCTGTCCCGGCAAGTATCAGATTTTAATAACAGGGGAAGTTTCAGCCGTGGAATCAGCTTTGAGGATCGGTGAGGAAAGCGCTAAAACCAATGTGGTGGACCGGCTTCTCATCCCCAGAGTAAACCCGCAGGTGATTGAGGCCATCAACATGTCCTCCATGCCCTCCAGCCTAAAGGCGCTGGGCATTCTGGAGTTTTTCTCCGTCACAGGCGCAATCATCGCCGCCGATGCAGCGGCCAAGGCGGCCAATGTATCCCTAATCGAAATCCGCCTGGGAACAGGGATTGGGGGCAAATCCTTTGTAACCTTTACAGGGGATGTGGGCGCGGTGGAGGAAAGCGTGGAGGCAGGTGCAAAGACAGCAGAAAACAGCGGCGCACTGCTTGAAAAGGTTGTGATTGCCCATCCGGACAAGGAACTGTACCGCAGCCTGCTTTGATAAAGGAGACAACATTATGAATGAAACACATACAGCAAAAGAAATAACAGCCGCCCTTTTGGACGCGCTGAAGCATCAGGGATTATGTTTAAAAGAAGCCTTGCAGATGATTGAAAAAGGCGAAGAAATGGCAGAGATCATCCATGTACCCATGGTTATCACAGTGGTGGATGAGGGTGGCAATACAGTTGCCATGCACCGGATGGATGACTCCCTCCTGGCCAGCATCTCCATCTCCTACTCGAAAGCGTACACGGCGGCGGCGCTCCGCGCGCCAACCGGGGAAGCCGCCAGGGATATCCTGCCGGGACAGTCCTTATACGGGCTCCAGCAGACCCATCCCGGCAAGTTCTGTATCTTCGGCGGAGGAATCCCCATCATGAAGAACGGACGCTGTATCGGCGGTCTGGGCGTATCCGGCGGCACTGTGGAACAGGACATGACCGTGGCCAGACACGCGTTATCACTGGATTAAAACAAACAATACGGAAAAAACAGGAGACACCGGAATCTTCCGGATGTCTCCTCAGACTGTAGACAAAGCGGCTCTGGGATTTGTATCCCAGAGCCATTTTTCTCTTATTATCCGAATTGTGTATAAAATAGAAATTTTGTGTGGCTCCCCTTCTTCCAGGAGTCCCCATTTTGCCTTAATCTTCGCCAGTTTTTTGAGATTCATGCAGGCAAATGTAAGCCCGGCTTTCATTTCCATTCGGGCTTTTCCATACATCTGTGTATACCGGAATCCATGATTCTCCTTTGCACTTGCGAATACTCGTTCAATGGTTTCTTTTCTTTGCGAATATAACTCTTTCATCCCAAGCGTATGACGGATATCTTCACACGTTTCCAGGTATGGCTCCCATATGTGGCGTGTAACAACCTTTACATGATCCTTGCTTTGGGTACACTGCTCCAGGTATGGACAGTTTTCGCAGACCGTTCCGCTGCTCTTATATTCACGATATCCATCACGGTTGGTTGTACGATAGGACAGTACCTGATTGTTTGGACAGATATAGCAATCATAATACTCATCATAAACGTACTCATATTTCTTGAAGAACCCTTTTTTGGTCATGGGACACTTGTATGGCAAAAGCGGCTTGATCCCATCATCTATCAGGAGTTTTGCTATACCGGGGGTTTTATATCCTGCATCGGCTATCAGCGTCTTGATTCCAATCTCTTTTATCTTGTCATACAGGAACTTAAAGGTTCTGCTGTCATGATGGTTTCCCGGATGAACACTATAACCAAGTATTCAGCCATTCTTATCACACGCGGTCTGTACTGCATAGGCAAATACACTTTTATGTTCCCCTTTGTGGAACCATCCACTTTCAGGGTCAGAAGTACTTGTTTTAATCGTCTTTTCTTCTTTGCCACCGGATGGGCCGGATGGCGGATTACTGTCATCATCCTTTTCTTTCAGAGGCCGTTTACCATGTGCTTCACGGTCTTCATTGATTTCCTTCTTTAGCAAATCTTCAAAAAACAAAGCCTCCTCCTGAGCAATCCGCTTCTGCATCTTTTTATTGTTTGCCCTGGCTTTTACATGGGTAGAATCCACGAAGACCTCACTTGGGTCTATCAGTTTAAATTTATAACATTCCTGCAGTATATGGGAAAATATCTGCTCAAAAAGGCCAGTGTCCTTAAAACGGCGGGTATAGTTTTTTCCGAACGTTGAGAAATGAGGGACCTTATCCATCATTTCAAGTCCAAGAAACCATCGATAAGCTACATTTACTTCGATTTCCTTTACGGTCTGCCGCATGCTTTTGATACCATACAGGTACTAGATGAATGGAAGCTTTATCAACATGACCGGGTCCATACTGGGGCGTCCATTATCAGGACTGTACTTGTCCACTACAAGGCCATAGATGAAGTTCCAGTCAATCGCTTTATCAATGATTCGCAGAAGATGATCCTGGGGAACCATGTCATCCATACAGAATATCTGAATCTTTCCTCTTTTCTTGTCCTTATTTTGAGTCATCATAGAAATATCCCACCTTCCTTTGATACTTCCATTCTATCAGAAAAGAGCTATAAAATCCTGAAAACAGGAATATTTATAGCTCTTTTAACGAAAAATCCGAGGCGTGAGCCTTGGGCTTTGTCTACAGTCTGAGGAGACACCGGAATCTTCCGGATGTCTCCTGTCTTTTACTGTCTTTTACTGAGTACGGTTACTCCTGCCCTTCCTTCTTCTCCTTGTTGGGAATGTAATAACAGTTGGGGCATTCATCCGGGTCCTTCTCTGCTTTCTTGTTCTGATATAGGCAGTTTGGGCAGTCGTCTGGAGTTTCTTCTATCTTGTCCGTTTTATAAAAATTACCGGAGTACTTCTTATCACTCATGCTGTTACCTCCTAGTTATGAGCACTTAGAGACCGTATTCTGGTCTCTAAGTGCGATACATGTCACTGGCACTTGGCGAGGTCCTGTCGAGCTTAGTGCAGTGACGAAAATGTGGTGTATTTCTTCTTTATCTGTGATATCATTATAACAGAAACAATCATGCAAATAAAGGAGGAATCAAAATTGAACCGAATCATTGGAAAAAAAGCTCCTGACTTTCACTTAAAGGCTGTCTCCGGGGATGGAGAGGATTTCTTTGATGTGAGCCTTGATACCTATAAGGGGCACTGGCTGGTCCTGTTCTTCTATCCCATGGATTTCACTTTCGTCTGCCCCACCGAGATCACCACGTTTAGCAATGACCTGTATCTGTTTGATGAAGCGGATGCCAAACTTCTGGCAGTCAGCACAGACAGCGAATACACGCATCAGGCTTGGATCCGCAACGGCCTTGGCCGCATTGGTTATCCCCTGGGAGCCGACAAGACCTTGTCCATGGCGGCTGACTACGGAGTACTTCTGGAGGACCAGGGAGTTGCGCTGCGCGGCCTGTTTATTATTGATCCTGACCAGACGATCCGCTACAGCGTGATCCACGACAACAACATCGGCAGAAACACCCAGGAGGTTCTGCGGGTCTTAAAAGCGCTTCAGACCGGTTCGCTCTGTGGTGCCAACTGGACCATCGGGAGCCAGCCCCTGAAAGAGGACCGGCCCTCTCTTCCCGACTCCTTCGCTTCTGACAAAACGGTGAGAATTTATACCCTTCCCGGCTGTTCTTACTGCCGCCAGGTCAAGGAATTTCTTGCCGACAACGGAATTTCCTATGAGGAAATCGATCTGGACAGCGATATGCAGGGCCAGGCTTTTATGGACAGCCGCGGCTATACCGCACTTCCTGTGACCGTGATCGGCAGCCATGAGATCTCCGGGTTCCGTCTTGATAAAATCAAGGAGCTGCTGCTTTAAACGCTAAAGAATCCGCTTCCGAACAGTACATTTACAATAAATGTAAATATAAATATGGTAAATGCAGGAGGATCGATATGGGTGTCGCAGCAGCTGTTAAAGGTCTTGCCTATAAAATCACCGAACAGCGAGGTCAATATACCGAATACGATACCCATAACAGGGTTCTGGGCGGTAACGGCCGCCAGTGCTGAGATCAGCGCAATGTGGTGGGTTGCCGGCATGGCAAACCCAGTCTGGGCAAAAATAAGGGATACCGCTGCGATTCCAAAGCAGAGAACCGGATAACTACCAATGGATGCCGCCGATGCCCCACCGTCCACCAGCGCCTGATACACAAATCCGGTTGTGGTTCCGATACCCAAACCAAGAATCACATTACAAAGCATTCCCTTTCCGCCGGTAAAATACTCTCTCGTCTCACCGGGAGCGGCTTTTCCTATCAGGCCACTGGAGCCAAATACCAGACGCGCAATGACGGCGGATATGATAACGGTGAATCCAGGAAGATCTGTGTTTAGGTGAAGAACTGCCCCGATCACATAATGAATCAGAAAACCAATCACACCGAACACGCCGCCTACCAGCAGTGTGGCCGGATCCGCCAGCCCGTTAAGGCAGGACAGAATATCGGTTCCGCTTCCCAGTTTCTTGGTCTTACCTGCATATGCGGACGCTGCCACGCCGCCGGCAAACGCAATATGCGGGCCAAGATAGGAACCGAACGCAATGAATCCCACCGTCATGTCTGCCCCTCCGGCCATAGCCGCCACAGCCCCTGCAATGGCGATCACGCCGGTCAATATAAACGCGGGAAGCGCTCCCATATATGCACCTATGATTCCTCCTCCAAATGATGCTACTAATGCAAACAAATTCATATGCCTATATTCTCCCTTCTTTTTATCTGCCCGTGGGCAATCCACTTCTATGTACCCCTACCCTCCTTTCCCAAATGTATTATGTTATATAGATTTTATCATCCCGGAGGCTGTTTTTCCTTATGCTATTCATACGAAAAAATGGTACTTTTAAGACATTTTCAACTAAATACAGGAAAAATTGAGCACAAAAAAAGCTGGCGTACAAATTTCTAAATCACCTGTACACCGGCCATCATTTTTTATGATACAGACTCCACGATCGCAAGCTTTTCTCTTGCAATCGCCAGTTCTTTGTTGGCGGGAATTAACCAGTACGCTCAGCTTAGAATCAGGGGGTGAGATAACGACCTCCCGGTCTCTCTTTCCATTGGCTGCCCATGCCGGTGTCAATCGTTCTACCGTTGAAGACAGCCGAAATGCTTAAATACAATTGTTTTTATAAACTATGGCGTGAATCTTGATTAAATCAATAACTCCCATAACAAAAGTTCCCCCTCTGTTTGTTCATAATTTCACATCCTATATATTTAAATCCCGCGCTTTCTGCTGTGATAACTGGTGTGCAGAAGTAATTGCGCCATTTTACTCATAGGTTCCCCGATAAATGTTTCATATAGATGTTTAATCTCCTGATTTTCAAGGGAATTTCTGAAACTTCTCTCTTGATCAGCCAAATAAAGTGACCGGATTCTCGCCATCCGAAGCTGGTCCGGAACAGGGAGTATACCGTTGTCCGGCTGTCCTCCGCCGCCAATACACCCGCCGGGACAGGTCATTACTTCCACAAAATCATAGTCATCCACAGCTCCTGTTGCAATCAGCTGTTCCGCCGCCCTGGTGCCGTAGACAACCGCGGTACGCACATCGCGGCCGCCAAGAGATACCACAGATTCCTTCACCTGTTCCAGCCCTCTCACCGGCTGGTACTGCATCAGCAGATCAGGCGGTTCAATCCCGTTCACAACCGAATATGCCATGCGCAGAGCGGCCTCCATCACGCCGCCCGTATTGCCGAAAATCACCCCTGCCCCGCTGCCTTCTCCCATAAGGGAATCAAAGGCAGATGGGGTCAGATCATAAAAACCAATACCTGCTTCCCGTATCCACTCCGCCAGTTCCCTTGTGGTCAATACATAGTCATTGTCCCTAAGTCCCGGAATCCCCAGATACGCTCCTGCAGAGCACAATTCTTCCCGGGAAATCTCAAATTTCTTGGCAGTGCACGGGGCAACCGCGATATTCACGATCCGCCGCGGGTCAATCCCCTTTTCTTTAGAAAAATATGTCTTAATCAGGGCGCCCTGCATACTGATCGGGCTTTTTGTACTGGACAGGCACGGAATCCGTTCCGGGTGAAATGTTTCTATATATTTTACCCATGCCGGACAGCAGCTTGTAAACTGGGGCAATGGATGGGAATCGGCTATAAATCGTTTGAGAAACTCCGTCCCCTCCTCCATAATGGTCAGATCCGCTGAAAATGCCACATCCAGCACAAAGTCCGCTCCCAGCTTCCTGAGCGCAGAAACCATATAGCTTTCCACAAAGTCTCCGGGCTTTCCGCCAAAACATTCCCCCAGCCCCACGCGCACAGACGGTGCTGTGGAAAATATAACAATTTTTTGCTGGTCATTTACAGCCATGGCAGCTTCCCGCCACTGGCTCTTTGCGCGGATTGCCCGCTCCGGGCAGGCAGCCGCGCACTGGCCGCAGTGAATACATGTAAAATCATCCGCTCCCGTGACTTTACACGGCTGTGCCACTCCTATTTCTTCTGCGCATACGGCCAAGCAATGGCTGCAATTCGCACAGATGTCCTCATCCTTTTCAATTGCAGGGTTATCCGGGGATACAGGAACACTTTTAGGATAACGTTCACTCATTCAGTCCCAGCCCCCTTCTCTTATCTGATATGACAGCAGCGATCTTTTCGGCCGCCGCATCAATCTCTGTCTCCACCATCAGCTTTCCGCCTGTTATTCCTTCCATCTGATTACACAGCACATCCAATATTACAGGGCTTCCCATCACAAATGGCGCCAGCCCCAGATGCAAGTGAAAGCCCAGGGCCAGTGCAAACGCCCCATCCGCCAATGCCTGTTCTTCCAGCCATTGGGGTGCGGAAACCACCACCGGAAGTTTGGGCAGATCCACTCCCAACGCTCCGGCCAGCTCCCCGGCAACGGCTTCAATACGGCCGATTGCAAGGCAGGGGCCGAAATTGAGTACTGGTGGAATCCCAAGGCTGCGGCAAACCTGTGACAAGCCCGGTCCCGCCAATCCGGCCGCATCCCGGCTCATAAGACCGCAGTTTTCAAGGCCTCCGCAGGTACATCCGGCAGACACCACCAGTATATCTCTGGCAATCAGTTTTTTCACCAATTCCACTGTAAATACGTCATGGCCCTTGGCCCGCAGGTTGGAGCAGCCCACAACAGCCGCCACTCCCTTGATGCTTCCGGCAGCGATTAGATCAATCAACGGGGCAAAGCTTCCCCCCAGCGCTCCTTTGAGGGTTCTCTCCGTCACACCTGTAACCGCCTCATTACATCCGTGATCCTGCATGGGATTCTGCCGCTTTCCCGCCCTGCTGCGCCTTACATAGGACGCAATGGCAGCTGCAATTACATTGACGCTTACATCTTCGCGGTCCTCCGGGTGATAGGGCAGGTGCCTGGCTCCCTTTTTCTTTGCCACATCGTCCAGACAGAGCATGGGGATAGAAAGTTCCTCACAGATCGGTTCGATCCCTGGAAGGGAACAGTTAAATTCCGATACCACCAGATCGATGCATCCGGTCAGCAAAACAGCCTCACTGCTGTAATTATTGCCCGCATGCCCGCAGAACACTTTCTCATAACAGCGGCTTCTGGCCTGGAAGTCCTGTCCCACACACGTACATCCCACAATCCGTATACCCCTGGCTCCGGCCCGGTCAGCCATCTCCTTGATTTCCGGATGCTCCATCATCCCGGTCAGGCTGCCGAACATAGAGTGCTGGTGGCCTGTAACCATGATATTGATGCATTCAGGATCTATCACCCGCATTCCCACGGGATCAAACCCTAATTCCGGCTCCCCCATCAGGATATCATTCAGACGGTTGACCAGCACAAGTCCGTATATTCCGGTGGAGATTCCCAGCCGCAGACACTGGGTCAGCATGTCCATTGGATCTGAATTCAGATTGGTGGAAGTTTTCACGATTGCGTTGAATATCTCATCCTTGGCGCCACCCGGAAGAAGCCCCGCATTTTTCCACACCCCGGTCCGCTTAGCATAGGCCAGTTTTTCCGTTAGATGCATGGGTTCCTCATATGGCCTGCGCAGATCCTCCAGCACTGCCTCTGACAGGCGAAGCGCCATTTGGGAATCATCCGCTTCACCAATCCCCAACTCATCGCACAAACGGTGAAGCGCGTCAACTCCCTTTAGCTTCCTTCCGGCTAGAGCTGCCGTCTTCAATTCTTTGGCGGCCTGCTCCATCACATGAATATAGCAGCCTGAACCAGCGGCCACCGAGCGCAGGAAATTCCTTGCCGCTATGGTGTCCCTGTCCGCTCCGCATACCCCCTTTGGCCTTGCTTTGGATATACGGCAGGGTCCGTTGGAGCAAAGCCTGCAACAGACGCCGTCCAGGCCAAATCCGCATTTTACCTCCTGCTGCACCATTCTGCGATGGGAATGATCCTCCGGTACTGATTCAAGAAATTCCTGCAGCCGTTTGTCCGCACTGATACACATTGTTTTATCCATATGTCCCTCCTTTATAGATGTATCCATATGGATTCATTATAACATTCTTCCAATGAATGTTATGTGTACGATCCAGACATAAAACCTGGCATTTACAGTTATACAGCCCAAAATCCCTGCATCGCTTGAAAATAAAACATTTGCCTATCCATAGTTTTAAACTATATCCCAAAGGGTCAGCTGTCTATCCGTCAGCTGACCCTTTATCATCCTATAACTCGTTTATTCTTGTATGGAAATTTCCCTGATTGAATATTTAAAGAAATCATTCAGGCATTTCTTTACTTTATTCCTGTCATCCTGATGGAACGAATTCAGTATCTTACAGCGGTAAAACACAGCGCTCTCTTTGGATGATGCCAGAGACAGGATCTTCATGGCCGATTCTTTTCTCATCAGCACCATAATCTGCATCAACCTTGCGTATATACCGTTGCCACACACATCACCCACATATGTATCTATATCTGTCAGCAGCTGACAAAACGCCTCTGCTGTAATTTCCTCTGTCTCCACATCCAGCAGCCTGTCCCTGAATCCATCCAGCCTCTCCAGAATCTCAGGCGTACGGTTATCATAACAGGTCAGATACACTTCCGTCTCGATCAGATTCCTGGCAGCATAGATTTCATCATGCTTGTTCATTTCCTGGTAATACATCCACATGACAGTCTCTTCGGGAACCTTTGTTCCTTCCTCACTGACGAAACTGCCGTCTCCTGGTTTGATGGTCAGCATTCCCACAAGAGAAAGGGCCCTTAACGCCTCCCGTATCCGGCTCCTCGTAACACCAAACAATTCTGCCAGGTCCCTCTCGTTTGGGAGCTTATCACCTGGCTTCAGCTGGCCGGACGTAATCATCCCCGCAATCTGTTCCATAATCTGTTCCGTCAATGTGACTTTCTTTAACGGCTCACATTCCATATTGATACTCTCCCTTTCCATAACCTCATTACTCTTACTATAATAGCACAGCTTATCCTTTCATGTCCAGGGAATAAAAATGGCCCTGCAGCGCGCACCGCAGGGCCAATCCGAATAATCTGCCATTTCATTATCACTTGATTTCCATATACATCCCAATTACCCGGTCAATCTCTGCCTTCTGATTTTCCGTCAGCGGACACATCGGCTTTCTGACCTCTCCAACCTGGATTCCCTGACAAGATGCTATGTATTTAAGGCTTGCGCATAAACCGTTTTTAAGCACTGCATCCAAAATACAGTTGGATTTGGACTGCAGAATTCTGGCCTCATCATCATGGTGGGACAGATACAGCTCCATCACCTTCTTGTACTGAGGCAACATAAAATTAAAATTGCTGCCAATGAAGCCGTCACACCCAAAGGCCAGGAAGGCAACCATACAATTTTCAAATCCGCCGTAGCACCTTATATCCGGATTAACGTCGTGAATCCGCTCCATTTGATAGAGATTGAGATTGGTGTGTTTGATGGCTCCCACAGCTCCTGATTTCAGGAGGGCTGCCAAATCCGGCTGGGACGGATTCAGCTCCCTGTGGGTGCTGGAAGGAATGTTATAATACAGGACCGGCATATCCACTGCCTCAGCAATGTCGTAGTAATATCCTGCCATTTCCTTGTCGGAAAAGCCAAAGTAAAATGGCGGAGTTGCTGCGATGTTCTGTATTCCCATTTCTTTTGCTTTTCTGGCATAGAATATGGCCTCTTCCGTGCTGATAGCTCCCACATGGGCGAACATCTCTGTCCTATCCGTATATTCGCCAGCCAGTTCAAAGGTATGTACCCGCTCTTCCCTTGACAGCAGGAAGCATTCCCCGGAGCTTCCTCCAATAAAAAATCCATCGGCCCCCTCTGCAAGATTCCTATCCCATAACTGTCTCATGGCAGAATCATTTATCTGATTATTTCCATCAAAAGGTGTGATGGATGCCACATATAATTTTTTCATATTTGTCTGACCTCTAATCTAAATGATAAATTTCCTGCATATCCATCCATGGACCGTCTGCCGATAGCGGGTTCATACACGGCACGCACTCTCCCCACCACCGCTGTGTCTCGGAATCCGCTGCCATCTTGGCCATGTCCGCCTCATAATTATCTCCAGTATACTCATAATAAGAAAATAGGTACTCTCCATGGCAATATATAGAGTAATTCCGGATATTGCACTCCTTTATCATGTCATTAATCTGTTTCCACGGCGCTGCATGAAGTTTCTTATAGTAATCGGCCTTTTCAGGTGTTAATCTTGAAATACTTCCATAACGTTTTACATCTGACATATGTATCTCTCCTTTTCTTTACAAACCGTATATCCGTTTAGCGTTTTCACGGAACAGTTTATTCTGGAATTCACTGCCTCTTCCCTCTGTAATTTTCATCAATGCTTCAATCCAAGGGGACAGGCCGGTTGCAATGTTGCACACAGGATAATTGCTGGCAAACATGACTCTGTCTTCTCCAAAATAATCCAGGGCAATGTCAACTGCTGGCTTCAATGTTTCCGCAGACCACTCCCCTTTCGGATTCAGTCCGGAAATCTTGCATACCACATTGGAGAGGGATGCCAGCTTTCTGATATTCAGTATCCAGCGTTCCTTATACTGCTGTTCTTCCTCTGAAGGCGTCTGAACGGAAATAATATCCGGGTCCACAATTCCCATATGGTTCAGGACAATGGTTGTATCCGGGCAGGCTTTTGCCGTTTCATATAAATCGCCCAGCTCTGCATTCCGTACACAGCCTTCAAACACCAGTCCCTTCTTTCCCAGATAACGAACATTTTCAACAAAAAGCTGTCCCAGGCATGTTCCCGGCAAGGCTTCAGGGACATGGAGCACCTGTCTTACTCCCTTTACATATTCGGATGCATATTTATCAATATACCCCTTAAACCCCTCCTCGTTGAGATAACCGGATATACATGCGCCGGCAAACAGCTGGCCCGGATTGGCGCAGCATCCGGCAATAAAGAGATTTTCCTTCTCCTTATCCCTTCTTGCGCAGTCCACCTCAACATATACAGCCGCCTCAACCTCATAGCCCTTGTCCGGCTCCAGTGCGTTTTTATAGTCTTCCAGCGAATATGTACGGTTCAGAACTTCCCCTTCTCCATCCAGCCACGGGAGCGAAAATTCTTCCTTATTCCAAATATGCAGATGGGTATCAATGATTCTCATGGTGCTCCTCCTTGCTTATAATGTCAATCTATACGCCTACTGCGCATAATCCACGTTCAGCCCTCCGGCTTCGCTGGATTTATAGCAGGCCTCCACCACGCACATGGTATGGTAGGCATCCTCTACACTGTTCATATAGTGATAAGAGGGATCCTCCAGTTTTTTCATCAGGCCGCCCATAGTCCCAATAAATGCCTCGTTGAACCAGCTTCCCTTTACCTCCAGTTCCCTCCAGCCCTTGCCGTCTTCCGTAATATACTCCACCTTATCAGGACGGCCTGTCGGATAGTCCAATATAAGCCCCAGCTGTATGCGGATTGCGCCCTTAATACCTTCTATCTTCATTGTACTTTCCTGATAATCCGGCGCATAGTCGTGATTATGGTTAATATGAAGATTCACACGCAGCGTATCGCCGTAATCCATGATAATGGCAGTCCTTGTCTGTGAAAGAGCCTGCATCTTGGGATGCTGCATAGTTTTGCAATACACGCCTTTTGGATTTCCCACGAAGCTGCGGATACAGTCAATGTAGTGAATGCTGTGATAGTTAATTTCCATACGCTCCAGGCCAAACAGGAAACTCCACAAGTGCCATGGATGAAGTTCCACAACCCTCCAGTCAATGTCCACAATATCTCCAATCACGCCATCCTGGATGAGTTTCCTTGCGGCAATCATATACGGCGCCTGACGCAGCTGGAAATTCACACCTGCAGTCAGATTCTTGGCATGGCAGATATCCAGGATTTCTTTGGCCTGCTCTATACTCTCACCCATGGGTTTCTGCATAAGCACAGCAGCATTGTCGGGCAGCAGCCTTAAGATACTGGCAGTCTTGGAGGCAGGTACCGCTATATCAAAGACTGCGTCTTCCCTTACTCCCAGTTCGATTAACTGTTCCAGCTCCGGCACTGCATTGGGAATCCCAAATTCCTTTGCCGCCTTTTCAGCCTTCTCATGGTCCAGGTCATAAATACCCACTACTGGATACCCGGCCATCTTATAAGCAGGGAGATGTGAACCGGATACAATTCCTCCTGCCCCGACAATCACGATATTCCTTGCCTTTTCAGGCATCTCCGGTACATAATTTAATTCTTCAATCCTGTTCGCCATAGTTAAAATACCTCCTCAAATCATACTCAGATTTTATTGTACCACGCCTCCCTTTCCTTTAGATAATCTCTCGGAATCTCTAAGCCAGTAAATATAAGGCTTTCAGATTCCTTTTT
>NZ_JAJCHK010000042.1:0-47262 GCF_020554465.1 Enterocloster sp. 210928-DFI.2.20 | reverse complement strand
AGTTCAATGCCAGAGTTTTGCTGGCATGATCACTCAAGATTCCGAGAGATCATTGATGAATATTTCCTCCAGGGACAGTGGGATGCACTCAAAGAATACCGGCTCATAGGAAGCCATAACGGCCTCTACCTCGCTCCGGCTTCCCCGCACCGTAATGGTGCAGAGACTTCCCCTCTGTTCCACATTTACCTTATCAAGGGACGTCAGGTCCTCCGGCTTCATATCCGGTTTAAGGACGCACTGTATTTTGTGGATGTTAAGCTTCATGTCGTCCAGGTCCTTTGACAGGAGAATGCCGCCCTTGTGAAGCAGTCCCACATGATCGCATATGTCCTCCAGCTCCCTCAGGTTATGGGAAGCAATAATGGGAGTCAGGTTCCTGTCCTCCATATCCGCTGCAAATATGCTCTTTACCGCCTGGCGCATCACCGGATCCAGCCCATCAAAGGTCTCATCGCAGAATAGGTAGTCCGTGCCCGCGCAAACACCGCAGATAACAGATACCTGTTTCTTCATTCCCTTTGAAAAGGTGTGTATCTTCCGCTTCTCGTCCAGGCCGAAATTTCCCATCAGCTTGTGGAAACGCGCCTCGTCAAATCCCTGGTACACCTTACTGTAATAACGCATCATCTCCACAGGAGTGGTATTATTAAAGAAGTACTGTTCATCCGATATATAGAAAAAGCGCTTTTTTGCCGGGATATTCTCAAAAACTTCATGCCCGTCAATGGTTATGCATCCCTGGTCAGGCTTCAGCACACCGCTGGCCAGCCTTAAAAATGTGGACTTTCCGGCTCCGTTGGTACCAATTAGCCCGAACACGCTGCCATCCCGAATGGTGGCGCTTATATGGTCCACTGCCACGATATCGTCAAACCGCTTTGTCAGGTTCACTGCTTCAATCATTACTCTCTCCCCTTTCCATGGCATGATTCCGGCAGGCCGTATCAATCATTTCCTTCATCTCTCCTGCTGTGACGCCTACCTTTATGCCTTCCTCCACAGCAGAGTTAAAATGCCCCTTCCACTCCTGAAGGATTCCCGCCTTCATCCGGCTGTTATCCGCGACAAAGCTGCCCTTGCCTTTGATGGAATAAATATATCCCTGGCGTTCCAGCTCCGTATACGCCCTCTGGATGGTATTGGGATTGATGGACAGCTCCGTGGCAAGACTGCGCACAGATGGCAGCTGCGCATCCTGCGGCAGGGCACCCTTAAACATCAGTTCCCTAAGCCGCTCCGCCACCTGCTCATACAGCGGCCTGCTGTCCCTGTAATCCAGTACAATCATCCCGTCCTTCCCCCTCTCTGTTCTCGCTGCCGGGATGCCTGACAGCGGCCTCAGCAATGCCCCCGCCATGTCATGGACCAGGTATATCCCGATCCTCCCGGTGTCCCATCTGTATTAAGTATATTAATACAGTTATCTTCCCCATTAGATTACCATAGTCTTCCAAGATTTACAATTAAAGATTTTCTTAAGATTGATTTTTTGGTATACTGGTGTGAGAACGATTAAGGGAGGTCATCATGTCCAATACCATGTTTTTTAACCTGCTTTTAAATATTGGTCTTCTGGTACTCATTGCCACCATGCTCACCAAGCTCCCCATGGTTCGCTCCATGCTGCTGGAGGACAGCCATGCCATGGGAAGCAGGGCCGCCCTGGCAGTCATATTCGGACTGGTCAGCATTTTCTCCACCTACACAGGGGTGCGTGCCCAGGGCGCTATCGTGAACACCAGGGTTATCGGCGTGCTGGCAGCAGGTCTGTTAGGCGGCCCCTATGTGGGAATCGGAGCCGCCGTCATAGGAGGACTTCACCGGTATCTCTTTGATATCGGAGGATTTACCGCCGTAAGCTGCGCTGTCTCCACCTTTGTGGAGGGCCTGATCGGTTCCGCCTTTTCCAAGCGGTTTAAGGCCGGCAAGATTGACGGTGCCGGGGTATTTCTCATCACGGCTCTGGCTGAGATTGGGCAGATGGCCATTATCCTTCTCATCTCCCGGCCCTTCCCGGCAGCCCTGGACCTGGTACGCCTCATTGCCTTTCCCATGATAATCATGAATGCCCTGGGCATGGTTGTATTTCTGGGCACCTTTAATATGGTATTCATGGAGGAGGACAGCCAGTTCGCGGAGAAGATGCGTCTGGCCATGGGAATTGTGGACCAGAGTCTGCCTCACCTGAGAAAGGGACTTTACAGCACCGCGGATATGGAGGCCACCGCAGACATCATCTACCAGTCCACTTCCTGTGCGGCTGTGATGATCACGGATGCCCAGAAAATCCTGGCCATGAAGGGTGAGAACTGGTACGATGTCCTCCGGGATGAAGCTGTGCTGAAACCCATTCTAAGCTCTATCCACGACAGGAAGCCCACCACCTTTTCCTATGCGGAAAAGACAGACCCCCTGTACCATATCCTGAAGAACCACATCATTGTTGCCGCCCCTCTCATCGAGATGGACAAACCAGTGGGGAGTCTGACCATGATGGTAAAGAAACACTGGCATACCTCCCAGTCAAATCTGGACTTTGCCTCGGAGCTGGCCCGTCTTTTCTCCACCCAGTTAGAGCTGTCCGACCTGGATTATCAGAAACAGCTCCGCCGCAAAGCGGAGTTCAAGGCCCTTCAGTCCCAGGTGAATCCCCACTTCCTTTACAATGCGCTGAACACCATTTCATGCGTTTGCCGGGAGAATCCGGACCGGGCCAGGGAACTGATTCTAACCCTCTCCTCCTACTACCGCCAGGCCCTGGAAAACGACCAGTACATGCTGAGCCTTCACACAGAACTGTACCATGTGGCCAGTTACCTGGAACTGGAGCAGGCGCGGTTTGAGGAAAAACTGGTTGTGGAGCTGGATGTGGAGGACGACCTCAACTGCAAGGTTCCCTCCTTCATCCTCCAGCCCCTGGTAGAAAACGCGGTCCGCCACGGCGGGGACAGGACCGGCGCCCGCCATGTTTCCATCAGCGTCCACAGTGTGGAAGGCATGGCGGAAATCTCAGTGGCTGACCGCGGTCAGGGTATCCCCAGGGAAGTGGTGCTGGGACTTTACACTGGCCAGGGAAAGGGAGTTGGCCTGTCCAATGTGCACAAACGCCTGAAAAGCATATATGGAGAAGATAACGGTCTGAAAATCGAGACTTCAGAAGCCGGTTCCAGAGTCTGGTTCCGAATCCCTTTGGAACCGGAAGAAATTCCTGTCCCATCCCATGAAATCAAACAGGAGGAATCATACAATGAAGATAGCTGTGATTGACGATGAACGTCCGGCCAGAAAGGAACTGGTCCACCAGATTATGGACGCCATGCCGGACAGCCAGATTGAGGAGGCTGACAGCGGCGCCTCTGCCATTGAACTCATCAGCCGCCGGACCTTTGACCTGCTGTTCGTGGATATCAGCCTGGGGGATATGGATGGCACCACTCTGGCGGCTGCCGCCAGGCGGATTCTCCCCGATGCCCAGATTGTGTTTGCCACCGCCTACTCCCAGTATGGGGTCAAGGCCTTTGAGCTGGGCGTAAACAACTACATACTGAAACCCTTTGACCCGGACCGGGTGCGCCGTGTCCTGGAAAAATGTCAAAAGGACCTGCAGAAAAACCAGGCCCTTACCGCTTCTGCTGTCTGCTCCTGCGACGATCACCAGACCTGGGGCGAGTCCTGCAGGCCGGCTTTATCCTCTTCATACGCCTCCCAGCAGGAGGCGGGAGATCCGGTCACAGCCGCCTTTCCAGCCAGCCGTATGCCCATCAATATGAACCGGACCATTATACTGGTGGATATACAGCAGATTGTATACATAGAAACTTCAGGGAGAAGCTGCATCATCCATACCCCCACCCGGGACTACACGGAAAACCTTCTTTTAGGGGAGTACGAGAAACGCCTGGCTCCCCATGGTTTCTGCCGCATACACAAAAGCTATCTGGTGAATCTCAGCTTCATCACCGAACTCTTTCCCTGGGCCAACAACAGTCTGGCTGTAAAAATGCAGGGATTTGAGAAGAATATCCTTCCTGTGAGCAGGGAAAAGTCAAAAATGCTGCGCCAGATCATCGGGGTATAGTCCCCCCATACATGATTTATGGGCCATTTTGCCTTCCGTTTATGAACTTTATTTTACTGTTTGTTCACTCCTCCATACAGTTGATACAAAAAACATTCACTTTCACTCCTATTATTGTATAATTATTACAAATACAAGAAATACATAGGAGGTAGGTATATGATTAGTTTTTTTGTATGTCTGGCAATTTTGATTATCGGATTTATGCTCTACAGTAAGGTTGCCGAGAAAGTATTTGGCCCTGATGACAGAAAGCCGCCGGCACTGTCCATGACAGATGGAAGTGACTATGTGCCCATGGGCACTCCCCGTATATTCCTGATTCAGCTGTTAAACATTGCCGGTCTGGGACCTATTTTCGGAGCGCTGGCCGGTGCCTGCTGGGGCCCCAGCGTATTCCTGTGGATCACCTTCGGTACCTTGTTAGGCGGAGGTGTCCATGACTACATGGTGGGCATGATGTCCATGCGCCACAAGGGCGCCAGCGTATCCGAGCTCACAGGTACATATCTGGGCAATGCCATGAAACAGGTCATGCGTGTATTCTCCGTAGTCCTTCTGGTACTGGTAGGCGTAAGCTTCTCCACAGGACCGGCCAACCTGCTTGCCATGCTGACCCCTAATGTATTGGATGCCAAATTCTGGCTGGCAGTGGTCTTGATTTATTATTTCATCGCAACCTTTGTTCCCATCGACAAGGTAATCGGCAAGATTTATCCGATATTCGGTATCTGCCTCATCGTCATGGCCCTGGGCGTAGGAGGAGCCATTATCCTGGGCGGTTATCACATTCCTGAAATCACCCTGTCCAACCTGCATCCTTCAGGCACTCCTATATGGCCCACCATGTTTATCTCCGTTGCCTGCGGCGCCATCTCCGGCTTCCATGCAACACAGTCTCCTCTGATGGCACGGTGTCTTACCAATGAAAAGGACGGCCGCAAGGTATTCTACGGAGCCATGGTGGCAGAAGGCGTCATCGCCCTTATCTGGGCTGCCGCAGGCGTGGCGTTCTACAACGGCACAGGCGGTCTGTTAGAGGCCCTTGGCAACGGACAGTCCAGCGTTGTGTATGAAATCTGCTTCAAGCTTCTGGGACCGGTAGGTGCTGTCATCGCCATGATTGGTGTTATCGCCTGCCCCATTTCCTCAGCAGATACTGCTTACCGCAGTGCAAGACTGACCCTGGCAGACTGGTTCAAGATTGACCAGAAACCCATCAAAAACCGTCTTGCCTTAACTGTTCCGCTGCTGGCCGTGGGCGCTGTTCTGACCCAGGTGGATGTACAGGTGGTATGGAGATATTTCTCCTGGAGCAACCAGACACTGGCTATGATCGCCCTGTGGGCCGCAAGCGTATATCTGTTCCGCAGAAAACGCTTCTACTGGCTCACCGCCCTTCCGGCCACCTTCATGTCGGCTGTATCCTGTACCTATATCCTGATGGCAAAGGAAGGCTTCCAGCTCTCCACCGCCATCGCCTATCCTGCCGGCATCATCTTTGCAGCAGTGTGCCTGGGAACCTTTGTGTTCACCTGCGTGATGGGCAAGGGAAAGAACGCAGACAGTCCTGCGGTTGAAGAACCTTATGGGGTTTAAGGGAACGTTTGAATCGCTCTTCATATAAGAAAGCGATAAAAGGGCGCTGCCCCGGCCAGACTTATCCGGCCATGGGCAGCGCCCCTTTTTCTGTTATATCCTCTTTCTGTTATGTCCTTTTTACATCATACTCTTCTCTGCCTGCCTTTCATCCTCAGGTCTTTTCCTGCTGTCAAAATAGACAAACCGGTCAATGGCATCCAGTATATCCTTAAAATCCTCCTTGGGCGCCAGGTCGATGTAGGCCCTCAGAATCTCTTTTTCCCTGTCCCTGAACGGGCCGTAAAATATATCATATAAATTATGGCCTCTGAGAAAGGTGCGCACCTCTTCCATGTGCTCCTTCATATCTTCCGGGGATGAGAAATCCCGTCCCAGGACTTCCATCAGCTGCTGCCCGCTGCGAATCCGGTACAGATATTCCCTCCATTTGCCATAGAGGGTCCGGTAAAAAACATCCTCGCTTTCCACGATTCCCAGGCGGGCCATAACTGCCGGGTTAAAGAAATAGTTCTCAAACGAATAATACTTTAAAATAAGCACGTTCTTCCTTGTCACCTTCGGCAGGCGGTCCACGTCCTCCAGATTCCTCTCATCGTAATACCTGCACAGCTGCGATGCCAGCTCCTCCGGATCCTTGCCGTCTCCATCGCGTATCATAAGGAACTGATCCCGCAGATAGACCTGGTTCATATACTTTAAGTTGGCATATGTCTTGATGTTTGTGCAGCTGTTTGTGGTGATGATGGATATGCGGTACAGATTTCCTTCCTCATCATAAATCTCAGAATAATACTTTTCCAGAAGCAAAGGCAGGCGGCTCTTGTCCTGTTTCCCCTCCACAATAAACACGAAGCTGACATTCAGCAGATCATTGGCCCCATACCCCAGGTCATCCAATATCTCGCTCATGTTGGTCCGCGGGCGTACAACCGAGTACCGCTCATCATCCAACACCACCTGCCGTATCTGGCGTATGCTGAAATTAAACAAAAGGTCCGGGCTGTGAGTCTTGAAAATGACCTGATTTTTCTTGGACAGCCGGTACAGTATCTCACTGCATGTTTTCTGAAGCTGGGGATGGAGGAATATCTCCGGATCCTCCACCACAATAATGCTGGGAATCCGGCCCTGTTCGCTGATATAGGTCTCTAGCAGGGAAAGCATATAAATACTCCGCATGCCCTTTCCCATCAGCTCCACCGGCTTCACAGTACCTCTCTGGCGGTTATGGGCCGTTACCTCCACGGTAAAAAGCTGGTCCGCATCGCAGCTTAACGTGTACTGTATCTCCTCGTATCCTCCATTTTTAAAGAAATTTTCATTGACCTTTCCGGAAAATCCGCTCAGGTTCATCTGGTATATCTTAAACTCCAGAAGTCTGGCTGTCTCAAAGGCGGAAAGTTCTTCCGGTTTCTTCTTATTAATCAGGCCGATGCACTGGAAACAATGGTTGCATTTCTTAGCCCGCTCAAAAATACAGCTGCCGGATCGCAGCCTTCGAAGCTCCTCGTCCTCCTGGAACATCAGAAGGTCGTTCTGCAGCTGGTTCAGCTCCCGCTCCGCATTGATGCGGTAGATGCGGGGCATCACCATATGGATATAGGGGTTATTCTTCCTATAAAGATCCTCGTACCGCACCTTGCCGTCCTGGTTCACGTGAAAGGTAAAGGACAGCTCTCCGTTTTGGAACGACGGAAGCCGCTCAGAAAATACCCTGCGCCACACATCGTAACGTCTGTACTGGCTGACAATACCCATATGGTGAAACAGGTGCAGATCCTCCTCCTCTATGGAAAAGCAGGCATCAATCCGGATAGCCTGACGGTTCTCATTAAAATCCCTGTCCTGAATCTCATAACAGCCGCACACCGCGCAGATTGCATCCAGCACCGAGGTTTTTCCTGTATTATTTTTCCCAACTAAAATCAGCGCCCGTTCTATATCCCGGATTTCCATGCTTCGTATAGACTTAAAATTGTGGATGTGCAGATAGGTAAGCTGCATGAGGTTCTCCTTTCCCTGGGTATATATGGTGTTGACAGGCAACGGGAAATCTGCCGGATTTCCTAAATCCGGCGGGAACACGGTTTTAGGCATCCTCAGATTATTGCTGTGGATTATTACTATGAGTATACGCCATAAAAAGGCAGGACACAAGCCTGTTTTTGCCGGCTGTGTGTCCTGCCCTCCATATTGGTTTTTATCTTAATTCTGTTCTTTCTCCGCCTGTTCCCTCTCCGGCGGTTCTTTCTCCGGCGGTTCTTTCTCCGGCTGTCCTTTCTCCGCCTGCTCCTTCTGGTCCTTTGCGCCCTTCTTTCCTCCCATGGGCTTGCCGCGGAATGGAGAGAAACGCCTTGGGGATCGGTTCCCGCCCCGCAGCTTTCGGCTCAGCCTTCTGACAATAAGGACAACCGCCCCAATGATAACAGCCAGTACGAACAGGATGGGACTGTTGACGGCAAGCCATACAATCAGGTCAGTTACGGCCGCCCCAAGGTTATTCAGACTGCGGTTAAAGCCCTTCTGAATCCTGGTTCCAATGCTGTCCGGCGCAGTGGGGGTAAGGTCCTTTACCTCCCTCATATAGATGGATACAGTGCTGTAATCCACCTGATTGTCATAGAGGCGCAGCTGGGATGTGTAGGACTCCAGCTCATAGCGGATCTCTGAGAGCCGGGCCTCCAGAGCCACCACCGCATCCAGGGACTCCGCTTTTTCCAGCAAGGCCCAAAGCCGTTCCTGCTCTATCTCCAGCGATTTCTTGCGGCTCTCCGTATCCGAATACTGCAGGGTCACATCCGTCACCTGCTCCTGCTTGCTGGTCACATTTCCCGCGCTCTCCACCGTCTCTACAAAGCGGTCCAGCCGGTCGGCCGGAATCCTGGCCCTGATGTCCGCATGGCGCTGCTGGCTGCCGCCATAGGAATCGACGCTGACTCCCGACACATCAGAGGATTCCACATAACCGCCCAGCTCCCCTACCTGATCTGTAATCTGGGAGAGGACGCCGTCAAAGTCCCTGGCCTCCACGTTCATACTCACATCCCGTATCAGCTTCCTGCCTGCTTCCCCCGGACTTCCGATGTCCGGCGAGGGTGACAGACCGCTTCCGCTCTCAGCCTTTAACCCATTCAGGTCTTCTCCCGCAGGGGCCATGGTTATCGCTGCTTCCCTCACATCCATAGCATATCCTGCAGCCATGGTCTCAGCCGTGGCTGCCGTATTGGACAGCTTGCTGCCGCAGGCAGACAGAGAGAGCAGTGCCAGAAGAACCAGCGTCATTGCCAGCGTCCATGTACGCTTCTTTTTCCATTTTTTCATAACCCATCCTCCTTTATGGTTTCATGGTATCATGAAAAAAACAGCCTTTCAATGGACGTAAATGAGACTTAAGAAACAGTATAAAATATTAAGAAATGTCAGCTCCAGGGAAAGTCATTGGGCACCTGGACTGTATGAAAAGGAGAACCGGACATCCGGTTCTCCCTCTATCATGCTGTCCTTCTGCCGCGGGGCAGAAAGATGATTTTTATGATTATAACTGAGGACCAGCGGAAACCAGTGCCTTTCCAGCCTCGTTGCCCTCATATTTTGCAAAGTTCTTGACAAAACGCTGTGCCAGATCTTTTGCCTTTTCCTCCCACTGTGATACCTCTGCGTATGTATCGCGGGGATCCAGAATCTTAGGATCTACGCCTGGAAGCTCGGTAGGAATCTCAAAGTTGAAGAATGGAAGCTGCTTGGTTGGAGCCTTTGCAATGGAGCCGTCAAGAATCGCATCAATGATACCACGGGTATCGCGGATAGAGATACGCTTGCCTGTTCCATTCCAGCCGGTGTTAACCAGGTATGCCTTTGCGCCGCTCTTCTCCATTCTCTTAACAAGCTCCTCTGCATACTTGGTTGGATGCAGTTCCAGGAATGCCTGTCCGAAGCAGGCTGAGAATGTAGGTGTGGGCTCTGTGATGCCACGCTCTGTACCGGCAAGCTTTGCTGTAAATCCGGACAGGAAATAGTACTGTGTCTGCTCCGGAGTCAGAACGGATACTGGAGGCAGTACGCCGAACGCATCTGCTGACAGGAAAATAACATCCTTTGCAGCAGGAGCAGCTGATACCGGACGAACAATCTTCTCAATATGATCAATCGGATAAGATACACGTGTATTCTCAGTTACGCTCTTGTCATCAAAATCAATCTTGCCGTCAGCATCAAGTGTAACATTCTCTAAAAGAGCATTGCGTCTGATTGCATTGTAGATGTCCGGCTCAGAATCCTTATCCAGGTTGATGACCTTTGCATAGCATCCGCCCTCGAAGTTAAATACGCCGTTGTCATCCCAGCCGTGCTCGTCATCACCGATAAGAAGACGCTTGGGGTCTGTTGAAAGAGTGGTTTTTCCTGTTCCGGAAAGTCCGAAGAAGATTGCGGTGTTCTCACCGTTCATATCTGTGTTGGCAGAACAATGCATGGATGCAATGCCCTTCAGAGGCAGATAGTAGTTCATCATTGAGAACATGCCTTTTTTCATCTCTCCGCCGTACCATGTGTTCACGATTACCTGCTCGCGGCTGGTAATATTGAACATAGCGGCTGTCTCGGAGTTCAGGCCTAACTCCTTGTAATTTTCCACCTTTGCCTTGGAAGCATTATATACAACGAAATCCGGCTTAAAGTTCTCCAGTTCCTCTGCGCTTGGCTGGATAAACATGTTTTTTACGAAATGAGCCTGCCACGCAACCTCAACAATGAAGCGGATTGCCATGCGGGTATCCTTGTTTGCTCCACAGAATGCGTCTACAACAAACAGTCTCTTGTTAGAAAGTTCTTCCAGGGCAATCTTCTTTACTGTATCCCATGCTTCCTGGCTGGCCGGATGATTGTCATTCTTGTACTCGTCCGTTGTCCACCATACAGTGTCCTTTGAGTTCTCATCCATGACAATGAACTTGTCCTTAGGGGAACGACCTGTGTAAATACCAGTCATGACATTCACTGCACCAAGTTCGCTTACCTGGCCTTTTTCATACCCCTCCAGAGTTGGTTTAGTCTCTTCTTCAAATAACATCTCATAGGAAGGATTATAAACAATTTCTGTGGTTCCGGTAATACCATACTGACTCAAATCTACATTTGCCATCATTCATTTACCTCTCTTTCATTTTATCGAAATCCTTTTCATTATCTCATTTTGTGAATTAAAAGTCAATATTTCAATTAACAAAATATTAGCAATGAAATATCAGCAAACATGAGGTAGTCTCCGGGGGCATAAAAAAGGACCGGCCCGCTGATACCGGATACAGCGGGCCGGCCTTTTTTCCTGCGCTTTCTTAAAATCACGCTTCAATCACGTTTTATTACGCATTTAATTTATTTTTTAATCCTCTTTGATTTTTACAATCACCTTTTTAATCGGTGCCGGCTCTCCGTTGGCAGCCTTTGGCTTATGGGCATCCCATGGGTTAAAAATCAGATACTGTCCGGCTCCGGTCACAACCCTAAGTCCGGGGGTGGTGTTCTCAAAGAATACCACATCCTTATCCGGATTATATGGAACCTTTACAGTCATCTCATGTACCGGCGCGTAGCTCATAATCTCGCTGCCCTCAATCACGTACTGGATATCGGTGTAATGCTCATGTGCCTCATATTTAGCCTCCTCCCACGGGATGGTGGTGTAGGCTGTTACATTGGCATACACGTTTTTGCCGTCAATCTCATACTTTCCCGGCTCCAATGCCTCAAGGTCCGTATTCTGAAGGAAATCCACGGCCTTGGCATATCTGCCTTCAATCCCTAAATTCCTGTAAAAGTCCAGGTTCTTCTTCTCATCAAAAATCATATTCCATTCTCCTTTGTGGCATTTCGATTTTCCAATTCCTAGTATACACCTAAAGCCGCAGGAAACTCAATCCTTTTTTATCTGATTATCGGAAGAACTCATGTCCATCATGGGCAAAAAGGTAGGTCAGCCGCCTGTCGAACCAGGAGGCAGCACTGCCGGATGCCCTTCTGTTCATAAAATACAGGGCTCCGTTGGAATAATCTTCACCGGCCAGGGCACGGTCCACGCATTCAATGGTTTCCGCTGTGACCTTTACCGTGTTGATGGTGCCGTTGGATACCGGCTGAAACTGGGATGGCTGGTATACAACTGCCTTTACGCTGTCCGGGAATTTTCCCGACAGGACACGGTTAATGATCACATCCGCAACCAGTATCTTTCCCTTGGGGTCGCAGATTCCCGCCTCCGCCTGGACAATGCGCAGGAGTACCTGGTAATCTTCATCCGTATATTTAATCCTTCTGGCTGCCCGGCGCTCTTCCTCCGCCTTTTTCCTGGCCTCCTCTTCCTGTCTCTCCTTTAATATCTGTTTCTGAAGTGTCTCAATCTGGGTCTGTGCAGCTGCCTGCTTTCTCTGTTTCTCTCGGACGTCCGCTTCCAGCAGCGCACCGGCCAGATGCTGGCCTTCACTGTCTGTGTTTAAATGTCCGAATTGTACTTTTGCTTCAGTAACCAGACCGCTTCCTTCGTTTTCCTCCTCCGCCATGTCAATGGCGTCACTTTCCTCCGTCATGGGCGCTGCCAGGGCGTTTCTTCCCCCGCCGCCAAACCCATTGGCTGAAAATGCTATGATGGCCACTACCATCATACCCGCCATCACCACCGATGAGGAACGGTACATCTGCTTTGTCACTTTCACAGTCAGTGACTTAACAAAGAGAACTACCGAACGAAGGAATGAATGTAATGTAAGCATACATACTCCTCTTTCCTGGCCCCGCACAACTCTGTACAGGTACCATTCTCAAAATTTTATGCAGTGGGTATCTCCCACTTTGTGCATGTTTTTCCGGGATGTATGGCTAATTATATGGGATTTGACTTTTCGCGTCAATGGAGATTTAATAATTTTGTTACATTTTTTCTTACTTTTGAAACATTTGTAATATTTTTTATATATTTACTATGGTTTTCCAGGTGTCTGCACCTTTATTTTGTGCATTTCGCCAGCCATATCTTTACATTTATGTTACAGTATTATTAATTTTTAAACATGTTACATGATTTCCTATTTTTGTAATTTATATTATGTAAATCTTTTTATACCTTAATTATTCATTTTTTACATTTTATATCCATCTTTGGATTTTACATTTATTGTCGAAATTTGACAGTCATCCCCCACTTTAACAAAAAAATGGCATTTTGCACCTCATTCTCTTTCACGAAGTTCCGTCAAAATAGCCAAAGTAGGCAAAAATAAGAAATACCCTTTGACAATCCCCTTGTACTTTGATACATTAAAGTTCAGAAGTTTTAATTATTAAAGTGTATGCGGAGGATATTCAAATGACTGTTAAACTGCTGATGCTGGTTATCTTTTTTGCCATCATGCTGGGAGTGGGATTCTATTCCCGTCGCCATGCCACCAATGTCAATGACTTTGTTCTGGGAGGAAGGGGCGTGGGGCCCTGGCTCACCGCCTTTGCCTATGGCACCTCCTACTTTTCCGCTGTGGTATTTATCGGTTATGCCGGTCAGTTCGGATGGAAATACGGCCTGGCCTCCACCTGGATTGGCATTGGCAATGCCCTGATCGGCAGCCTGCTGGCCTGGGTCATCCTGGGGCGGCGGACCAGGGTCATGAGCAAGCATCTCTCCTCGGCCACCATGCCGGAATTCTTCGGCAGCCGGTTCCACAGCCAGGGCATGAAGATTGTTGCCTCCCTGATTATATTTGTCTTTCTCATACCCTACACAGCCTCTGTCTACAATGGTCTGTCCCGGTTATTCGGCATGGCCTTTGATATTCCCTACAGTGTCTGTGTCATGGGCATGGCTATCCTGACAGCGGTCTATGTCATCCTGGGCGGTTATATGGCCACGGCCATCAATGATTTCATCCAGGGCATCATCATGCTGGCCGGCATCGCCGCCATCATCCTCAGCGTTTTAAGCGGCCAGGGAGGATTTACGGCTGCTGTGGGCAGACTGGCGCAGATTCCCAGCGAGGTCCCGGTTACCCTGGGCCAGCCCGGAGCCTACACCTCCTTCTTCGGACCGGATCCCCTGAACCTGCTGGGCGTGGTGATTCTCACCTCCCTTGGAACCTGGGGCCTGCCCCAGATGATTCACAAATTCTATACCATCCGAAGCGAAAAAGCCATTGCCACAGGCACCGTGATTTCCACCCTGTTTGCCATTGTCATCTCCGGGGGCAGCTATTTCCTGGGCGGCTTCGGCCGGCTCTTTGACAGCCCTGCCATTTATAATGGAAATGGATCCGTGGCTTATGATACCATCATACCGGCCATGCTGTCCGGACTTCCGGACCTGCTGATTGGAATTGTTGTCATGCTGGTGCTGTCCGCATCCATGTCCACCCTTTCCTCCCTGGTGCTCACCTCCAGCTCCACCCTGACCCTGGATTTTATCAAAGGCAGTCTTGTGAAGAACATGAAGGATAAAACCCAGCTGGTGCTGATGCAGTGCCTGATTGTGGCCTTTATCGTCATAAGCGTTATCCTGGCCCTGGATCCGCCTGACTTCATTGCCCAGCTCATGGGTATCTCCTGGGGCGCGCTGGCCGGAGCCTTTCTGGCTCCCTTCCTCTACGGCCTGTACTGGAAAAGAACCACGCCCGCGGCTGTGTGGGCCAGCTTTGCCACCGGCATCGGTATCACGGTTTCAAATATGTTCCTGCACTATATTGCGTCCCCCATCAATGCAGGTGCTGTCTCCATGATTGTGGGACTCATTATCGTTCCTCTGGTATCCCTCCTGACGCCAAGGATGGACTCCAGGGACATAAACGCCATCTTTTCCTGCTACGATAATCTGGTGGAGGCCACCACTAAGAAGGTCCTGCCCGACGACCAGTCCTTTGATTCACCGGCTTTTAAAAAGAGAAAGAAAAAATAACATACAAATGCAGCAAAAAAGCTGTTCCTTCCGCGGTTCATCACCCGGAAGGGACAGCTTTTTATTTCATTCCGATATTTTTATCTCGCCTAAACAATAACCTTGACAGGACATTTTTCTGCGCACTTGCCGCAGTTGGTACACTTCTCGTAGTCAATGACAGCCAGATTGTTCTCCATATGGATGGCATCAAACTCACACTGCTTTGTACACAGGGTACATCCGATACAGCCGGCCGCACAGACAGCTTTTACATCTTTGCCTTTGTCGTGGGAGCTGCACTGTACCAGATGCTCTGCCTTATACGGCACCAGCTCAATCAGGTGGTTCGGACAGGATGCCACACACTTGCCGCAGGCAACACATTTTTCCTTATCTACCACTGCCACGCCGTCCACTACATGGATGGCGTCAAAGGCACATGCCCTGACACAGGAGCCGTAGCCCATACATCCGTATGCGCAGGCCTTCTCGCCGGCGCCCGGGACAACAGATACCTTCTTACAGTCATCCACACCGTAATAGTTGTACTGTACGGCGGTTTTGTCACATGAACCTTTACATTTCACGAAGGCCACCTTCTTCTCGGCAGCTCCGCCTGCAACGCCCATGATGGCTCCGATTTTCTCCGCGGTGGAAGCGCCGCCCACAGGACATGCGCTTACATCCGCCTGGCCGGCTGCGATTGCCTTTGCCAGTGCGTCACAGCCCGCGTATCCACAGCCGCCGCAGTTGTTGCCGGGCAGCTCGTTGCGGACCAGGATTTCCTTTTCATCTACTTCAACTTTAAACTTCTCGCTGGCTATGCCTAAGAAGACACCTATCAGAATACCAAGGATACCTACCACGGCTGCCGCTATTATAATACCTGTAACCATTTTCCTTCTCCTCCTTCTAAATTAATCCGGAAAATCCGAAAAATGCGATTGCCATAAGACCCGAGGTAATAAGGACTATAGGTGACCCCTGGAATGAATATGGGACGTCATTATGCTCAATCTTCTCGCGGACACCAGCTAACATGACAATAGCAATGGTAAAACCAACGGAGATACCGATACCGTTTACAACGCTCTGCACGAAGTTATAGGACTTCGTCACATTGGTAAGGGCAACGCCCAGAACCGCACAGTTGGTGGTAATCAGAGGCAGGTATACGCCCAGAGCCTCATACAGTGACGGCATGGATTTCTTTAAGAACATCTCCACGAACTGAACCAGGGCTGCGATAACCAGGATGAATACAATGGTCTGGAGATATTCCAGATGCAGATTCACAAGAATCCCTGTATACACCAGGCTGGTCACAGCGGACGCAATGGTAATAACGAAAATAACCGCTGCACCCATACCGGCTGAAGTCTCAACCTTTTTTGAAACACCGAGGAATGGACAAAGTCCTAAGAACTGGCTCAAAACAACGTTATTAACCAGAGCGGAACCAATGGCAATTAACAATAACTCTTTCATTTATCCACCCTCCTAATTTTCTTTCTTGGAAGTAGCTGCTTTTAACTCTGCTTCCTTCTTTGCTACGGCTTCCTTCTTTGCAGCAAGGGCCTTCTCTTCCGCCTGGCGCTTCCTGGTCTCCAGCACTTCATGGTTGGACATGCAGGAGGAACCCGTGCACTCCATACAGTTGCCACCGCATGCCAGTCTGGACTGGGGAACGGAACCGTTGGTCGCTGACGGCGCCTTAAACTTATTCTGAAGGGCGGTCAGCACTGCAAGGACAAAGAACGCGCCGGGAGCCAGAACAAAGATGGCGATGTGGTAATCCTCAGGAATCACTACATTGCCGAAGATTGCGCCGGAACCAAGGATCTCGCGGACAAGGCCGATACATGTAAGGGCAAGGGTAAAGCCCAGGCCCATGCCGATACCGTCAAAGGTGGATACAAGCGGGCCGTTCTTGGATGCGTAGGACTCTGCGCGGCCAAGAATGATACAGTTAACTACAATCAGCGGAATATAGATACCAAGGGCAGAATACAGGCTCGGCACATAGGCCTGAAGCAGCAGCTGCACAACGGTAACCAGGGAAGCCACGATAACGATGTATGCCGGGATACGCACGCGGTCCGGTATAATCTTACGGAGTGCTGATATAATCATATTGGAAAACAGTAAAACCACGGTTGTGGAAAGTCCCATACCAAGGCCGTTGACAGCTGATGTGGTTACGGCCAGGGTCGGACACATACCAAGCATCAGGACGAAGGTAGGGTTTTCTTTCACAATACCGTTATATAAACGTTCAGAACAGTTATTCATATTCCCACCTCCTAATTATTTGATGCAGTTATGCAGGTAATATAAAGCTGCATTCACTGCGTTGGTTGTTGCACTGGAAGTAATGGTGGCACCGCTGATTGCGTTAATCTGGGTGTCGTCCGCATTCCCCATCTTGGTTACACTTAAGGATTCGGCATTCTTGCCTATGAACTGGTCTTTGAATTTAGGCTCCTTGGCCTTAAGTCCCAGACCCGGCGTATCATTAATTTCCAGGAACTCGATTCCTGTAATGGTGCCGTCCTCCTTAATGCCCACGGATACCTTCACAGCGCCGCCGTAACTGTCATTGGAAAGGGAAGTGATGACATAGCCCAGCTGGCTGCCGCTGCCGTCCACTGCCTTAAGCACATTCTCCACCTTGACACCGCCAAAATCCATGCCGGCCAGGTCTGCGTTGCATCCCTCGACCGCGGCTGTAAGGGCATCATCCGGTTCAAATGACTCGGCCTCGTTAAATACTGCCTTGTAAGCCTTGTTGTTGGCAGCAATGGTAGCCTTCTCAATGGGTTCCTTAGTTACCTGGTACACACCGCCAAGCAGGCAGCCCGATACCAGTGTGATGACAAAAAGGATCAGCGCGTCTTTCATAAATCCTGCTTTATTCATAATTACTTGCCCTCCTTTCCAAATGCTTTGGGAAGGGTTACTTTCTCAATCAGCGGAACAAGGATGTTGCTGATGATAATTGCGTAGGACACGCCCTCTGCGGAGCCGCCGAAAATCCTGAACAGTCCTGTGAGCACGCCCAGCAGGATACCGAACACAATCTGGCCCTTTGGCGTGATGGGGCTGGTCACATAGTCGGTTGCCATAAAGAAGGCACCGAAAATCAGGCCGCCGCCGCACAGATGGGCTGCAATGTAATTTAAATCAAATCCATGGCCTCCGAACAGGATGGCAAATACCACAACCGTCAGTATGTAGGTGCCTGGAATCCGGATGGAGATTACCTTCTTTGCCAACAGATAGGCTGCGCCGATTAAAAGGGCAATCACGGAAACCTCTCCGATGGTGCCCGGGATATTTCCCACAAACATGGCCGGAACATCCACGGTCCCGCCGCTTTTAAGCACTGCCAGGGGGGTCGCGCCGGACACACCGTCAAACCCGCTGTAGCTGAAATTTGTCATTTTTCCCGCAAAGGAAATCAGCAGGAAGCATCTGGCTGCCAGAGCCGGGTTCATAAAGTTCTGTCCCAGGCCGCCGTAGAGCTGCTTCACCACGATAATGGCAAAGATTCCGCCCAGAGCAGGAATCCACACCGGAATCTCCGGAGGCATGTTCAGTGCCAGAATCAGGCCCGTGACCAGGGCACTGCAGTCGCTGATGGTGCTTGGCTTCTTCATCAGCTTCTCATATACATACTCACTTAAAACACAGGCTGCAACCGTAACTATAAGCACCAGCAGCGCATGCATGCCGAAATGATACACACCGAAAGCAGTTGCAGGCAACATGGCAATGGCCACGTCCAGCATGATGCTGTGGGTGGTCTCATGGCTTCTCACATGCGGGGATGATGATACGTTTAATAATTTACTCATGACTTATGTCCCCTCCTACCCTTTCTTCCTGCGGTTAGCCGCAACTGTCTTGCGCATTTCCTTAAATGCCTGAGTCAGAGGCCTCTTGGCCGGACATATGTAGGTGCAGCTTCCGCACTCCATACATTCCATACCGTTCAGCTTCTCGAATGTCTCGCAGTCGTCCCTGAGGGCGGCCTGCATCATCATCACAGGGATGATGTGGCTTGGACATACACTGACGCATTTTCCGCACCGTATGCATGCGGAAGGCTCCATCTCAGCCACCTGGTCCTTTGTGAAGCAGGTCAGGGCGGACGAAGTCTTGCTTACCGGGATATTCAGGTCAAATATGGCCTGGCCCATCATGGGGCCGCCTGACAGAACCTTTTCCGGCTCCGTCTTAAAACCGCCGGCTGCGTCCAACAGCTCCTGGTAATTGGTTCCAAGCTTTACGCTGAAATTTCTGGGGTCTGCCACCGCGTCTCCGGTGACCGTGATGATCTTCCTCATCAGGGGCGTGCTCTTGCACACTGCCATGTAAATGGAAATCACGGTGTCAACATTGTCCACGATGCATCCTGCGTCCGCGGGAAGCATGGACGAGTTGACCTTCCTGCCTGTAACGGCATAAATCAGGGAACGCTCTCCTCCCTGCGGATACTTTGTCATAAGGGGACAGACCGTGATGCGCGGCTCGTCCTTTACCATCTCGGTAAGTTTCTTGATGGCCTCCGGCTTATTGTTCTCAATGCCGATAACACCCTTTGCATTGTCAAACAGCTGAAGGATGACCTTTAAGCCGCCTACAATTTTCTCCGGCTCTTCCAGCATCATCCGGTAGTCGCTGGTGAGGTACGGCTCACACTCTGCGCCGTTGACCAGTATGTACTCGATGGCGTTCTCATCCTTCGGAGTCAGCTTTACATGAGTGGGGAATCCTGCTCCGCCGAGACCCACGATACCGGCTTCCTTCACAATGTTGCGGATTTCCTCTTTAGACAGGCCTGATGGGTCCCTGTCCTCTCCTACGCCCTCAACCGTCTTATATTCTCCATCATTTTCAACCACAATGGAGGGCACCATTGCTCCGTTAGCCATACGCCTTGGTTCAATGGCCTTCACCGTTCCTGAAACAGAAGCAATTACATTTGCAGAGATGAAACCGCCTGCTTCTCCAATCTTCTGGCCTGCCAGTACATGATCGCCCTTTGCTACCAGAGGCTTCGCGGGTGCACCAATGTGCTGTGACATCGGATACACCAGGTCGCCCTTTGGCATCAGGACCTGTACCGGTTTGTTCTCTGACAGCTCTTTCCCCTCATATGGATGGATGCCGCCTATAAAAGTCGCCAAACCCATGGATTCTCTCCCTCTTTTCTTTGTTTTATTCCTTTGTGCGGCCGGACCAGTACCAGCGCCCGGTATGACCGGCAGGGCTGCCTGCCCCCGCCGGAATACACCAATTTAGTATAGCATAAATAAAGATTGTATACAATACAGATTATATATGTTATTTTTTTAATTATATGTTAAATACATGTTAATTTCATGGCAATCATTCCAGTTCTTTCATGCCTGTATACAGTTCGTAGTACCGTCCTTTCATCTCCAGAAGCTCCTCATGGGTTCCCCGCTCAATGATTTCCCCCTGCTCCAGAACCATAATGGCGTTGGCGCTCCGCACCGTAGACAGCCTGTGGGCAATGATGAAGGTGGTTCGGTCCGCCATCAGCCGGTCCATACCGTGCTCAATGTGTTTTTCAGTCCTGGTATCCACGGAGCTGGTGGCCTCGTCCAGTATCAGCACAGGAGCCTTGGATATGGATGCCCTGGCAATATTGAGAAGCTGTCTCTGGCCCTGGCTTAAATTGGCCCCGTCCCCCTCCAGCATGGTGTCATATCCGTGGGGAAGACGCATGATAAAGGAGTGGGCGGATGCTGTTTTTGCCGCCTGAATAACCTCGTCGTCCGTGGCGTCCAGCCTGCCGTAGCGGATATTCTCCCGCACCGTGCCCGTAAAAAGGTGGGTGTCCTGAAGGACCATGGCAATGTTGCTTCGCAGGGCATCCCTTGAAATAGTTCGTATATCCGCCCCGTCAATGGTGATGGAGCCTGACTGGATGTCATAAAACCGGTTCAGCAGATTTGTTATGGTGGTCTTTCCCGCGCCGGTAGATCCTACAAAGGCAATCTTCTGTCCCGGTTTGGCATAGAGGTTTATGTCCCTTAGAATGGTTTTATCCGGATCGTAGCCAAAGGTAACATGATGAAACACCACATGGCCAATCATAGGACTTGGCACTATGCAGTCCCTGGTGTTGGCCGGCTCCGGCTCCTCATCCATCACCGCAAATACACGCTCTGCTCCGGCCAGGGCTGAGAATACATTGCTGACCTGCATGGATATCTCGTTGATGGGACGGCTGAACTGTCTGGAAAAGTTTAAGAACACGGTCAGCCCGCCCACATCAAAGCCCCTGAGCACACAGAGCAGGCCGCCCACACAGGCGGTAAGGGAATAGTTGATCTGGCTCAGGCTGTTCATCACAGGCCCCATGATACCGCCGAAAAACTGGGCCCGAATCTGGTTGTGCCTCAGGTCATGGTTTAGTATGCCGAATTCCTCTCTGGCCGTATCCTCATGGCAGAATACCTTAACCACCTTCTGTCCGGTGATGGTCTCCTCTATATATCCGTTCACGGCTCCCAGGGACGTCTGCTGGGCGGTAAAGTATTTCTGGCTCCACCCGGCCACAGCTCCTCCCGCCTTCATCATAATGGGAATCATCACCAGGGTGACAAGAGTCAGAATCAGGTTGGTGTACACCATGAGGAACAGGGTGCCGATAATGCTTAATGCTCCGGAAAACAGCTGTACCAGCGTGGAGCTGAGCATCTGCCCGATGGTATCCACATCATTTGTAAAACGGCTCATCAAATCACCGTTGGAGTTGGTATCATAAAACCGCACCGGCAGCTTCTGCATTCTGCCAAACAGGTCATTGCGGATTTTCTGCAGGGCATTTTGGGCCACGGTCAGCATAACCTTTGCCTGGGCATAATTGGCAAGCACCCCCACGGCAAACACAGCCGCCAGCACAGCCAGGGCCCTTGCAAGTCCTGCCGGATCCCCGGGACCTCCTGTTAGCGGGGCAATGAATGTATTGATGATAGGCCGCAGCATATAGGAGCCTGCCAGCGTTGACGCTGTGTTGAGGACAACACAGAAAAATGCCAGCATCATCTTGGATTTATCCTCATTTAAATAATGCAGAAGACGCCTGATGGTGGTGCCTGCGTTCCTGGGCAGCCTTTTGGGGCCCATCGCCATATTCCGCCCCGGCCCATGTCTTCTCCCTCCCATGGGACCCCTGGCCTCAGGAGCACCATGTCTTCCATAGCGCCGTTTCAGGCTTTCCGCTTTCTGTTGTCTCGTCATGATACAGCCGTCTCCTTTCGGTCCCTCTGGGAATAATAAATCTCCTGGTATGCCTTACATTCCTCCATAAGCTGTTCATGGGTCCCCTGGCCGATGAGCCTGCCTTCATCCAGCACTAAAATCCGGTCAGCCTCCTCCACGGATCCGATGCGCTGCGCTATTATGATTTTGGTGGTGTCCTTAAGGCTGGTGTTAAAACACTGCCGTATCCTGGCCTCCGTGGCCGTATCCACAGCACTGGTGCTGTCATCCAGTATCAGGATTTTGGGCCTCTTAAGCAGGGCCCTGGCAATACAGAGTCTCTGCTTCTGGCCCCCCGATACATTGACCCCGCCCTGTCCCATGTCCGTATCATAGCCGTTGGTAAAGGATGTGACAAAGCTGTCTGCCTGGGCGCTCTGTGCCATTTCCCTGATTTCATCCATGGAGGCGTCCTCCTTGCCCCAGCGCAGGTTCTCCTCTATGGTGCCTGAGAAGAGCACATTTTTCTGGAGCACCATGCCCACGCCTTCCCGCAGGTTTTTGAGGGAATATTCCCTGACATCCACCCCGTCCACAAGCACCTGGCCCTTTGTGGCATCGTAGAGCCGCGGTATCATCTGCACCAGGGTGGTCTTGCCGCTTCCCGTGGAGCCGATAATGCCTATTATCTGACCTGGCTCTGCCGTAAAATTTATATCCTCCAGTACCATCTCATCCCGGTTGTCCGTATAGCTGAAGCTCACATGTTTAAACTCCACCTTTCCCTTCAATACAGCCAGGTCCTTCCTGGATGCATCCCGGTCTGTCAGGTCGATCTCCGTGTCCATGACCTCACCCACCCTGCGGATGGATGCCACTGCCCTGGAAAGCTGCAGGAACACCATGGAAAGCATCATAAGCGACATGAGTATCTGCACAATATAAGTGGTAAATGCAGTTAAATCCCCCACCGGCATATCCCCTGCAATTATGATATTGCCCCCGTACCACACCACTGCCAGTGTGGTTATGTTCATGGCAAGGGTCATCACCGGCATGGTGACAATCACGATTTTCATGGCGTCCAGACTGCTGTTCTTTAAATCCTGGTTCATATCCCTGAATTTTTCTTCCTCAAACTCTTCCCGCACAAAAGATTTGATAACCCGTACATTGGTCAGCGCCTCCTGAATGCCGGAGTTTAGCTGGTCCAGCTTTTTCTGCATGGCGGTAAATCTGGGGAATGCTGTCTTTAGTATGACGGCTATGGCGGCTGTCAGCAGGGGGATTACCACCAGGATGACCACGGCCAGTCTGGCATTCATCATGAAGGCCATAATCAGGGCTCCTATGAACATGCCCGGAGCGCGCATGGCCATCCGCAGTCCCATCATAAGCACATTCTGGATCTGCTGAATATCATTGGTCAGACGGGTGACCAGCGAACCTGTGCTGTATGAGTCTATGTTCTTAAATGAAAATTCCTGCACCTTGGAAAAAAGGTCGTCCCTCAGGTCGCTGGTAAAGCTGACTGCTGCTTTCACGGAAAAATAGGCACCACCGATTCCTCCTATAGCCATTATAAGGGTAGCCAGTATCATCAGCCCTCCCACGGACAGGATGTACTGCACGTTTCTCTGAGCCACCCCGTTGTTGATAATCATGGACATCAGTTTGGGAAGCATGATTTCCCCCGCCACCTCTGTCAGCATCAGAAGAGGGCCAAGGATAAAGGCTCCAAGATATGGTTTTATATACTTTCTGTATCGTTTCACCTATGATTCCTCCCTTTGTGCCCTGTCCGTAAACTCCCGGTCCAGGTTCCCGTATATCCGGTCCAGCAGTTGTCCCAGCACCTTCATATCATTCTCGGAAAATCCTTCAAACATGCGGCTCTCCATTTGCCTGAAAATCTTTACGCTGTCCTCCACCACTTTCCTTCCCTTATCCGTTATGCAAATCTGGTTGCACCGGTTGTCCTCCTGGTCCACCAGGCGCCTGATATAGCCCCCTCTTTCCAGTTTCTTAAGGGAAACAGCGATGGTAGCCCCGGACACGCCATACATTCTCGCCAGTTCTTTCTGGGATACGTTGGGGTTATCCGACACAAACATCAGTATCTGATGCTGGCTGCGGTACACCCCTGTGCCGTCCAGGCGGCGCTCCATCATACTCCGGTGCAGCCTGGCCACCCGGATGTACTTCTCTACGAGACAGTGCTCCGGGGATTGAACAAAACAGCTGCGTGATGCTTTGTCCATGTAGATTGCCTCCTTTCCGTATATCTGACTGATTAACCATTAGCCTGCATATAATTAGCTAGTTAATTATACCAAAGTATAACAGAATGGGGGATTTGTGACAAGCATTATTTTTTCTGAAAACCAGCGGGGAAATCCGGTGAAAATCATTACAAAAAATGCTAAAATCAGCCTGGATTTACATGTTCCGATCTGCTATACTTAATTACACCCTGTTTCCAGACGAAACACAAACCGCGATTCGGCACACTGACACAGCACACTGTTTTTAGGAGGTGACAGCTTGACTGATTCTGATAAACTTGATGTCATATTGACTGAAATAATTGATATGAAAACTGATATCCGGGATATGAAAACCGATATACAAGGCGTAAAGACCGAAATGCAGGGCATGAAATCCGACATCTTAGGCGTAAAAGCCGAAATGCAGGGCATGAAATCCGATATGCAAGGCGTAAAAACCGAAATACGGGGTATGAAATCCGACATACAAGGTGTAAAGGCCGAAATGCAGGGCATGAAATCTGATATACAAGGCGTAAAAACCGAAATGCAGGGCATGAAATCTGATATACAAAATATATCCCTGAACACCCGCATGGACAGTCTGGAATTCCAGATTAAATCCACTGAGCGCGTATTAAGAAACCAAATCACGAAGTCCGAAACCCTGATTCTCGGTGAAGTGGAACGGGTTCATTTAATACTGGACCAGCACATTCATAATCAGACCATACATACCGCATTGGCATAGCCGTACATAAAGCCATATTCAAAAAGCCCGGCACACCATAGTGCCGGGCGGGCCCCAGTCTTAAGTCAGTCCATCCTGATTTCATGTATTAATTCCATGTATTGATTTCATGCACTAACCTTCACGTATCAGCCATTTTCCTACCGTATAAAATTCGTTCGTTTCTTTTCCTCTGTCTCAGGCAGCGTAACTCCGGCAGCTTTTCCGGCCTCAATGGATTTGAGCATCCAGGCCATGTTCCTGCCCAATACGCGCATAATCTGCATGCCTTCTTCATCCTTTTTTACATCCTCCGGACATTGCCCGTGCACCATATTCCAGTACTGGGAGGACACTACCGGCATCTGCGTAATCATAAAATATTTGTTCAGCTGGTCCAGGGTGGCAGTTGTTCCGGCCCTTCTGGCAGAAGCAACGGCTGCTCCCGGCTTATGGGCAGCAGCACTGCTTCCGGAATAGAAGAAACGGTCCAGGAAGGAGGTGATAGCCCCGCCGGCCGAAGCATAGTGTACCGGTGAACCCACAATCAGCCCATCGCTCTGCCTCATCTTCTCCACTGCTTCGTTGACCTTGTCGTCACTGTAAATGCATTTTCCAAGCTTACCGCATGCGCCGCAGCCCATGCATCCATGGACAGTCCCGCCGCCCACATGCATAATCTCTGTTTCAATGCCGGCCTGGTTGAGCTCTCCTGCCACCTCTGCAAGGGCTGTGTAGGTACACCCCTTCTCATGGGGACTTCCGTTTAACATTAATACTTTCATTTCCTATTCCTCCTTTATGATATTCAGTATATCATCTCTTGTCAGGCTGCCAAAGGATATCGTGCCCTCAGGCACCACTGCATCCGCCAGATGGCTCTTGGCTTCCTGAAGCTTTAAGATGTTCTCTTCTATGGTATTTCTGGTAATCAGTTTATAGACCGTTACCTGCTTATCCTGGCCTATCCGGTGGGTTCTGTCCGTGGCCTGATTCTGGGCAGCCACGTTCCACCACGGGTCATAATGGATGACGATATCCGCCGCAGTCAGGTTGAGGCCGGTTCCCCCCGCTTTCAGGCTAATCAGGAATACAGGCACCTCATCCTTTCCAAAATCTCCCACCAGCCGGATTCGTTCTTCCTTGGAGGTGGCCCCTGTCAGCATGTGGCTCATAATTCCCTCCTTCTCGAACCTTGTATAAATAATATCCAGCATGGAGGTAAACTGGGAAAACAATAATATCTTATGTCCTCCCGCCACGCCCCTTCGCACCAGGTCCATACAGGTCTCCAGCTTGGCGGAGCTGCCCCTGTAATTGTCGTAACATAACCGCGGGTCGCAGCAAATCTGCCTCAGGCGCATGAGCTCCGCTAAAATCTGGAGCTTTCCTTCCCCAGCCTGGCCAAAACCGCCTGTGCTGAGCTTCTCCTTAAACTTGGCCGCATTGGCCGCATATAATTTTTTCTGCTCCGTTTCAAAGTTGGAATATACCACCTCCTCCATCTTATCCGGAAGCTCCTTTAATACATCCTTTTTTACCCGCCTCAGCACAAAGGGGCCTATGAGCCGCTTCAGCCGTTTGAGGGCAGCCCCGTCACCCTCTCTTACGATAGGGATTTCATATTCCCTCTTAAAGAACTGGCTTCCAAAGAGAAAGCCCGGCATCAGATAATCGAAAATGCTCCACAGCTCCCCCAGCCGGTTTTCAACAGGCGTCCCTGTGAGGGCAAACCTGGTCTGCACATCCTGGGACTTCACTGCCCTTGCGCTCTGTGTGGATGCGTTTTTGATATACTGCGCCTCGTCTATGACCTGATACCGGAAGTGGATGACTTCATATAAGCCTACATCTCTTCTCAGCAAATCGTAGGATGTCACAATAACCTGATAGTCCTGCGGATTTCTTCCCACCTCATTTAAAAGGACCTCCCGCTCCGAACTGCTTCCCACCACGGATAATACCTTAAGGTCCGGCGCAAAACGCCGGATCTCATGCTCCCAGTTGTAGACCAGGGAAGCCGGGCATATAATCAGGGACGGAGACTGTTCGCCTGAGCCATAGGCGTCCTCCAACAGGGCAATAATCTGTATGGTTTTTCCCAATCCCATGTCATCGGCCAGGATACCCCCGAATCCGTAACTGTCCAGGGTCCGCAGCCAGACATACCCGATTCGCTGATACTCCCGCAGAACGCCCCTGAGTCTTTCCGGCGCAGTAAAATCACTGTCCTCCACAGACTTGACCGACCTTACCATGGCCTTTAGCATCTGGTCCCTGTAATAGGTTACGCCGGTACTCTCCTTAAGCAGATAATCCAGATAGAAGGCACGGTAAGCCGGCAGACGGACCTTGCCGCTCTGAAGCTCCTTTCTGGTCACTCCCAATTCCGATGCCATACGGCTGATGACCGTGAGACCGCCTTCATCCAGCCCCAGAAATTGTCCGTTTTTCAGCCTGTAGTACTTCTTTTTCTGGCTGTAGGCCGCCAGTATCCGGTTCAGTTCCTGGCTATTCATGTCACCCATATCCACATCCAGTTCCAGCCAGCCGCCGGCAGCAGAAGCACCCACAGTAACCCTGGGAGGCGCCAGAACCTTCCACTGACGCAGGTTCTCAGACACATATACATCTCCCATGGAACGGAATTCGTCCATTCCCTCTGTCATAAGACGGTAAATCTCATCCTCGTCATTCCTTATGACCAGCCGTATTCCCTCCGGGTCCTTGTACTTGAAATATTTATGGATCAGCTGGCTTACCCTGAACTCCCCCGGCACATCGCGGCATATTGTCCTGGGAAGATTCTCGTCCTCCAGGGGATGGAATTCATAGCCGCCGTAGGCAAGGGTTGGTTCCATCACCAGAGCCCCATTCTCCCCTGTGTCGAACCGGAAGGATACCTTTAACGGCTCCGGCTCATAATCCTTAAAATCCACATCCTCCAGCATAAGACGGCAATACGGAAGAATATGCTTGATAACACGCTCATAGAACAGCGGAATATCCCTCTGACCCACCATCACGCTTTCATCCCGCTCCATGCACATCTGCTCCATGAACAGCCCCATGACCTGGGTACATGACTCGCTGCACCGGTAAAGCCTCTGGCCGGACACCACATACAGAAACCGCTCCCCGCGAAAGCACCCCGCCACCTGCCTTGGCCCTTCGCTTCCTTTCATTGGCGCCACTCCCATAAGGCTGGCTTTCAGGCCGTCCCTTCCCGTCTTCTCCACTTTAAGCGAGACCACAGGATCAGAATCCTCCATATCCATCATGACCCGGTTCCCGCCGGGAAGCTGGACCTTTGCGGTCCGGCCAGACATTATTTCAAAAAACTGATCCCGGTTCATACGGTTAAGGGTCAGGCTGCGGACCGCTTTCTGGTTTTGCACCCCTCCCATAAGCAGGGCCAGCAGTTCCCTGCTGCTGTCTGTAAAAGCCGATTTGTGGTGATGAAAGGACAGGTCCTTTCCATAGGCCACATGGGCACCATTTTCAACGGCCTCCTTAAAGGCCCTCAAATCGCGTACAGCATAAAAACGGGTAATCCCCACCTCAAACTCCAGACGCGTGTCTTTACCGTCCAGAATCAGCACCGGCTCCAGCCTTACCTGAGCGTCCACCTCCTCTGCCAGAATCAGGGCCACCTCCCGGTTGGTGTATTCCCGAATCATGGTGTGAACCTGGGAGGATGTATGAACCGTTGGTTTGGACGCCTCCTCCCTCTGCTGATTATAATACGCAAAAAGGGCCTCCCCATGGGCGCACATTCCCCTGTAAGAATTCCCTTTGCTGCAGGAACAGGAGTAATCCCTTACTCTTCCGCTTCCCAGATATAAATTTACCTCAAATGTTTCCCCCTGGTCTTCAACCAGGCCTTTCACACCAGCCTCCCCCTTCCAGAAGCTGCTGGTGTTCATCCTGACAATCTTCATCTGCTTCATGCATCCTTTCAGCGGGATTCCTGATACCCCTGCCCCAAGGCAGGACCTATCAGCATCCCAGGACATCCCCGCGGTTACATGCGCTCCGGAGCCTCGATTCCCAACAGTCCGATGCAGGCCTCCAGCACCCGTCTGGTAAGGGAAATCAGCCCGATATAGCTCTCTTTCCTGGCCTCATCCTCCTCTGCCAGAATCTTGGTGTCGTGATAAAAGCTGTTAAAAGCATTGGCCAGCTCATAAATATACTGGCATATCTTATGAGGCGCTGTCTCCGCAAAGCTGTTTTCCAGAACTTCATTATATCTGGCCAACATAAGCATCAGGGCCTTCTCCGAACTTCCGGCGCAGGCAAGAATCTTCTTTTCAACGGCATCCTGGCTTACCTGGCCTCCATTCTCCCTGTATTTGGCGATAATGGACTTGATTCTCACAATGGTATAGAGGATATATGGACCTGTATTACCCTCAAAGGAGGTAAAACGTTCAATATCAAAGACATAATCCTTGGCAGCCTGGTTGGACAGATCACCGTACTTCAGGGCAGCCAGACCTACCACAGCTGCCGTACTCCTGGCCTCATCCTCTGATACGGTCCTGTTCTCCATAATTCTCTGGTATACCGCTTCATTGATCTCCTCAATCAGCTTTTCCAGACGCATGACTCCGCCCTCACGTGTCTTAAATGGCTTTCCGTCCTTTCCGTTCATGGTGCCGAAGCCCAGGAAAATCATGGGGGTATCTTCCTTCACAATACCTGCCTTCTTAGCCACCCTGAATACCTGCTCAAAGTGCATTCCCTGGCGTTTATCCACCACGTAAATATAGCGGTCCGGCTTAAAATCCTGTTCCCGTTCCACAATGGTTGCCAAATCGGATGTGGCATAAAGAGAAGCTCCGTCTGACTTACGGACCAGGCAGGGCGGAATCTCTTTGGTGTCCGTATCCTGAGCCACATCCACCACCAGAGCGCCCTGGCTCTCATGGGCCAGCCCCTTATCCACCAGCATCTGAATCATGTCCCCGATGTAGGGTTCCGCGTCGCTTTCGCCCTTCCACAAATCGAATTCCACGTTCAGATTTGCATAATTCTTCTTAAGATCAGCCACAGAGACAGCCATGATATGCTGCCAGATTGCCCGGTATGGGGCATATCCTCTCTGGAGCTTCAGGGTCGCCTGATGAGCCCTCTCCTTAAACACCTCATCTGCCTTGGACTTGGCGCTGGCCGCAGGATATATCTCCTCCAGTTCGCTGATGGTAAAGGGCGCCTCCTGTGGAAATGGTCCCTCAAAGGATTCGTCAAAATACACCAGCTCCGGCTTCCTGTCCCTTAGTTCCTCAATGATAAGGCCCATCTGCAGTCCCCAGTCCCCCAGGTGCACATCACCAATCATATGGTGGCCCAGGAAACGGCCCATACGCTTTATGCTCTCCCCGATAATGGCCGCCCGCAGATGGCCCACATGGAGAGGCTTTGCCACATTGGCCCCGCCGTAATCCACAATAACAGTCTCCGGCTTCTCAGGTGCTTCCAGCCCCAGCTTATCTGACTGAGCCATAAAACCCGTATACTCTGCCAAGAACGCCTCTGACAGCTTCAGGTTGATGAATCCCGGCATTACAGCCTCCGCCTCGGAAAAAACAGGGTGGGAGCCGCCTGAGACCAGATGTTCCACCACCTGGTTCGCTATATCAATGGGCTTCTTCTTATATGCCTTAGCCGCTGCCATGGCACCGTTGCACTGGTACTCACACAGGTCGGGACGGTTGGACAAAACCACCTTTGCGAATGAATCCTCATATCCGCTGGCTGTAAATGCCTGCTTTAATTCCCGCTCCATCATATCCAGAATCTTATTCACAATGTATACTCTCCTTTACTGTGACAATAGGTCTTTCCTTTTCCCGGAAAGTTAAAAACTGCCCCGGCAAATACCGGAGCAATTCTTACAAACCGCCTCCCAGGGCGTATCTGACAGTTGTATTATACACGTGACAGATATTCGCCGGTTCTGGTGTCAATCTTAATCTTATCGCCGATTTCAACAAATAACGGTACGTATACGGTTGCACCTGTCTCTACGGTTGCCGGCTTGTTGGCACCGGTTGCGGTATCACCCTTGAAACCTGGCTCTGTCTCTGTAATCTCCAGCTCAACAAACAGCGGAGGCTCTACGGAGAATACGTTGCCATTGTAAGAGCAGACCTTACATACTTCGTTCTCCTTCACAAACTTCAGGGCATCGCCGATGATGTCCTGGTTCAGGGCTACCTGATCATAGGTCTCCTGGTTCATAAAGTTATATAATTCGCCGTCAGCATACAGATACTGCATGTCCACTCTGTCAATCCTGGCCTGAGGGAACTTCTCTGTAGGACGGAAAGTGCGCTCTACCACGCCGCCGTTGATTACATTTTTTAATTTTGTACGCACGAAAGCTGCGCCCTTGCCTGGCTTAACATGCTGGAATTCCATAATCTGGACAACCTGTCCGTCAATCTCCAGTGTAATGCCATTCCTAAAATCACCTGCTGATATCATAAAGATATTCCTCCTTGAGTTCGTTCATGACGCTTGCCTAAGCGCCCCATAAGTCTTTAATCTTTTATATTCTATACTATGTAGGGAGCATTTTCAAGTTCTTTTTTAACGGCAGTATAAATTTCTCCCTTTTTAGCAAGTTTTATCCGCTGCCCTGCGGTAAATCTCTTCCACGATATCATCCACGTCCCGTCCGTTCACATCCACAATGATATGAGAAGCTTCCAGGTAATGGGGTTTTCTCGACTCCAGAAGGCTGACGATACGTCCCATCACATCACCGCCGTGAAGCATGGGGCGGTCCGACACATCGGATCCGATTCGTTCCATGACGGTTTCCGGCAGGACATCCAGATATACCACGGTTCCCAGCTGTTTGAGAAGCGCCCTGTTTTCCTCCCTGAGAGGCAGTCCGCCGCCCACAGAAATCACTGATCTGCCTCCCTGCTCCAGCAGCTTCTCCAGTACGCCTGTCTCCAGGCGCCGGAAGGCTTCCTCTCCCTGGGTGGCAAATATGTCGGATATGGCCATACCGGCGGCCGCTTCAATCTCCTTGTCCGTATCAATTATGGGCATCCGGTAGCGTGCTGCGAAATGCTCTCCCACACGTGACTTTCCAGCACCCATGAAGCCAATGAGAATCAGGTTATCTCCCCTGCCCTCCCCTGCCTGTTTCTTTTGCAGGTAATTTTCAATCATCTGCTTTGCCAGCTCTATGGTCCCACTGTCCACCCTGACCTGTGGATTCCAAAGTTCATAGGCAATCACACCCTGATATAAAAGCATGTCCAGGCCGTTCACCGCCCTTCCCCCTGCTTCCTGCACCATTTTCATAAACCTGGTCCTGGCGGGAGTATAGACAATGTCCACACCCGTATGAATCATCTCATAAAACCGGGGATTATCAATAATAACATCCTCCACATGGGGATGCATACCCACGCTGGTGGACTGTACAGCCAGATAACCGCCCTTTCTGGCAGGAAGATTCCTGTAACCCTCCAGGGGCAGGGCCTCCGCCAGACCTCTGCCGGTCAGCATGTTGATATAGCCGGCCAGCTCCCTGGCCCTGGCTTCATTCCGGTTGAGGATGTGGATTTTTGCAGCCCCGCCCTTTGCCAGCACATAGGCTGCTGCCTTGGCCGCGCCTCCGGCCCCAATGAGTAAACAGTGTTCTCCTTCTGTCCGGATACCGGCTTCCGCAAAAGCCCGCTTAAGGCCTGCGCCGTCCGTATTATAGCCCTTATACCCCGCTTCTGTCCTGACCAGTGTATTGACCGCCCCGATGGCCCTGGCATCCTCATCCAGTTCAGACAGAAATTCCATTACCCGCTGTTTATGGGGAACCGTTACGTTCATCCCCAGTATATTCAGGGCATAAGCCCCTTTTACTGCGTCCCCCACCCGGTCCTCCTCCACCTTAAAAGGAACGTAGGCTAAATTCACCCCTGTTCTCTGCGCAAAGAAATTATGCATCATGGGTGACATGGAATGTTCCACCGGATTTGCAATCAGCCCGCATACTCTTGTCTTTCCGTCCATTGTCTCACTTTACTCCCTGTATTGGTTTATATCTCTGGCGTGTTTTTTATAAAAATACAGCACCGGCTTTTCCAGGTAACGCTTCATCACAATCTGTATTTCCTCCCTGGGGTTCATGGGCCTTACCAGGATACTGTAGAGGCCGGCCCTGTTGGCACCGTACACATCTGTAAACAGCTGGTCCCCCACAAAGAGAGTATGTTCCCTGTCAGTCCCCATAAGCGCCATGGCCTTCTCATATCCTTTGACTCCCGGCTTGCCTGCCTTATGGATATAGCAGGAACCCACAAAATCCGCAAAGGGCTTTACCCTGGGTTCCTTATTGTTGGATAAAAGGCATGTCTTCATTCCCATGGCGCGAAGACGCTCAAAGAGTTCCACTGCCTGTCCGTCTGCCGGCGCGTCATGGGGCACCAGGGTATTATCAATGTCAAAAATCACGCCCTGCATTCCCTGTGCATGATAATAGTCAAAAGGTATCACATAAGTTGAAACCTCGTAACGGCGGGGATAAAACATTTCCAGCATGTTTATAAGTATTCCTTCCAATCTATTTTAGCAATTCTATTTTTTCAGTAATTTTCCAATCTCGTCTATAAACGTATTCATATCCTTAAATTCCCGGTAAACAGAAGCGAAACGCACATACGCCACCTCGTCCAGGTCCTTAAGCTTTCCCATCACCAGCTCTCCGATGGCGGAGGTGGGCACTTCCTTTTCCTCCATGTTAAAAATCTGGTTTTCAATCTCATCAATCATGGAATTAATCTGCTGGGGTGATACCGGCCGTTTATGGCAGGAGTGAATGATTCCTGCTTCAATCTTGGAACGGTCATATGTCTCCCGGGAATTATCCTTCTTTATTACCATTAACGGCATGGTTTCCAGCTTCTCGTAGGTGGTAAAGCGCTTACCGCAGCGCTCGCACTGGCGGCGCCTGCGTATGGAGCTGTTGTCATCTGCCGGGCGGGAATCTATGACCTTGGTGTCTGCTTCATTACAATAGGGGCATTTCATCTGGGTTACCCATCCTTTCTTTTTTCACGTATCGCCTTAAACGCTTCATATATTTTAACCGAAGAAAGTATGGATAGCAAGGACTTTGTTCTTTTTTCATTACAGTATGGACGAAATCCCCTCCCCGCTTTATAATGAATCCAGACAAATCCAAAAAGATTACAGGAAAGGTGCTCCTTATCATGAAAAATGTCATCATAAAACAAACAATACTTGGGCGGGGAATGCCGAAAATATGCGCCCCGCTGGTGGAAAAGGATTATGAATCCCTGATTCACCAGGCTGCCTCCTTCACGGAGCAGCCAGTGGATATAGCTGAATGGAGAGCGGACTGGTTTGATTCCATACTGGAGCCGGATACCCTGGACCAGGTCCTTCCCGGCCTGGAGTCTGCCCTGAAAGACATTCCACTGCTCTTTACCTTCCGTACCCAACGGGAGGGCGGTCATCTGTCCGCTCCCCTGCCGGCGTACCGCTCCCTGGCAGAACACGCCATCTGCTCCGGCCATGTACATCTGGTGGATTTGGAGCTTTTCTCGGGGGACGATATGATACGTGAGACAATAGTCCTGGCCCACAGACACCAGGTAAGCGTCATCCTGTCCAACCATGATTTCGCAGCCACCCCCAAAGAGGAGGAGATTCTCCGCCGCCTGCATCATATGGAGGACCTGGGGGCAGACATAGCCAAGATTGCGGTGATGCCCCAGTCAGCCGGCGATGTGCTGACCCTCCTGTCCGCCACCCACAAGGCCAGCCAGTCCCTGTCCTGTCCGCTCATCACCATGTCCATGAAAGGCACCGGGCTCATAAGCCGTCTGTCAGGGGAGGTGTTCGGCTCCTGCCTGACCTTTGGCTCTGTAAAGGAAGCCTCTGCACCGGGCCAGATTGAAGTGGGGAAGCTGAAGGAGTTCCTGACAGCCATCCACGAAAACCTGTGACTATTTTATGGTACCCCTTCACAGATTTTTCACATTTCCACCATAAAACCTTCACAATTCGTTTGTATAGTTAGATTTGTAAAAAGCAAATGCTTTTCATACAACTTTTTCTCACAAACCGGCCGGCAGGGGAAGCCCTGGCGGCCACTCCTCTGCCCTTAAGGGCTGAAAAAAGCGCGAATCCTCTTGGAATCCGCGCTGCATGTTTCATTTCGGCCGCTGTATGTTTCCATTCAGCATTTAATGCTTTCCGTCACATCTTTTTCTTTAATGTCCACCAATATGATATCATTTCCCACCTGGCAGATATCGCAGAATGGTATCACATATTCCTTCTCCCGGCCCAAAAAACCGCATATACAGCCCGGCCCAGGCACAATCAGGGCCAGCAGACAGCCCGTTTCCATGTCGAAATCCACATCTCCCACAAATCCAAGGCGCTTGCAGGTCTTTACATTAATCACTTCTTTTTGTTTCAGGTCGTAAATCCTCACGTCCACAGCCTCCCGGCCTCTCTTGCTACTTACTATATGCCGGATACTGTCCGATTAAAACCTGATTTTTGAAAATACCGGCTGTCCGCGGTTACGCGGATAGCAGCCATTCTGCAGGGCGGTACCCGGCAGATGTTACTGATAGCCGCTGTTTCAGTTCAGTTCCGGTATGACAGCCAACACCTCAATCACAACAAAAAAGATGATAATAAGCACAGTGACAGCAACACCGATAATAGAGAGTATCAGTCCGGCCTTTGCCTGGCTGTCCATTCTGTCTCCTTTTTTTGACATAATGGCAAATATGATGCCCAGCACGCCGAACACGACACCGAACAGCATGCAGCAGCAGATACTGCACAGGGAAAGAATTCCCATAACCAGAGAAGCCGTAGCCATATTGTTCTTTTCCTGATATGCAGGCTGGTAAGACTGGTATTGGGTCTGATACTGGGTCTGGTATTGGGGCTGACATTGGCTGTTTCCGCCCGGCTGACTGCCTCCTCTTTCCCGGCGGCTGTCATTTTGGCTGAAATCGCCGCCCTGGCCGGTCCCCGGCTGACCCTGATTTATTCCGGGCTGACCCTGATTTGCCCCCGGCTGGCCCTGACCATAAGAAGCCGGAGCTGGCTTATATACCGGCTGGCTGTCATTTCCGCTGACGCCATTTTCCTTTCCTGCGTCATACGATGCCCCGGATGGGGTTGGTTCCCAGGGACTTCCCAGATAGGGTTTATCCCCGGTTTCGTTCCACCTGTCCTCCTGTAAGGGTGCGTCCACAGGACTGCTCCATCCATCGGAACCATCCTGTCCGGCAGATGCCTGTTCGGAGTCCTCCTCTGTCACCTCTCTGGCCGGCTGTTCCGCCACAATCACTGGTTCCCTGTTACCTGTATGATAATCCGGCCCCTGGCCTTCCCCGGTACCGTATCTGTTTTCATTTTCCATGGATTATCTCCTCTCTCAAGCCCATACGGCCGCGTTCATGTGCCCAGATACAGGGCACACGTTTGGAAAAGTATAACATATTTTGTAAAATAAAACAATCCGCCAGGGTATATCCCCGGCGGACAGCCTCTTACAATTTTATGAATAACTGCATTCTCTCCTTAGGAGTATGCTTGAAAACGCCTTAAAATATGCTTTAGAACAGCGGCACCACTGCGCCTTCATAAGTTTCCTCCATGAACTGCTTTACCTCAGGGCTGGTCAATGCTTCCACCAGGGCCTTGGTTGCATCGCTGGACTCCTCTCCCTCTCTCACTGCCACCACGTTGCCGTAGGTGGTAGCCGCCAGGGACTGGGAATCCTCAGTAGCCAGGGCATCGCTGACTTTAAGCCCTGCTTCAATTGCATAGTTGCCGTTGATAACCGCGATATCGCCGTCAGAAATGGAACGCGGAAGCTGAGCTGCCTCTAACTCTACGATATCCAGGTTCTTGGTATTCTCCACGATATCATTCTTAGTAGCCTCCAGACCAACGCCGTCTTTCAGCTTAATCAGCCCCTGCGCCTCCAGCAGAAGAAGGGCTCTTGCCTCATTGCTCACATCGTTTGGCACCAGTACGGTTGCCTTGTCAGGAAGCTCTTCCAGGGATGCTGTCTTGCCTGCATAAATGCCGAATGGCTCATAGTGGATGGCGCCTGCGCTGACCAGCTTTGTTCCGTTCTGCGCATTAAAGGAATCCAGATATGGCTTGTGCTGAAAATAGTTTGCATCCAGATCTCCTGAATCCAGTGCATTGTTGGGCTGCACATAATCCGTATATTCCACAATCTTCAGCTCATAGCCCTTGGATGCCAGAACCTCTTTCGCTGCATTGAGGATTTCCGCATGCGGCGCCGGGCTTGCTCCTACCACGATTTCCTTCAGTTCTGCACTGGCCTGGGTGGTCTCCGCCTCTGCCGCCGTGGTTTCCTCTTCCTTGGAATCAGCAGCCTGAGTCCCGGCAGTTGCTGCCGTTGTATCTGCCGCCGCAGTCTCCTTTGGGCTGCCGGAGCATGCGCTGAGCGCTCCTGATACCAATACTGCAGCCAGTACGGCTGCGCCTAAGATGTTTTTCTTCATAATTGTGTCCTCCTCGCGTTGGGGCTCTGCCCCTGTTATTTTGCGCCATGATACGGCATTTATCATCAGCCCAGGCTGCACGTCCTTCCTCATATGCAGGTCATATACGTTATCCGTTCCTTGTCAGGAAACCGGACAGCCTCGGCAGATTCACATACAACTCTGTCTCACGGGACTCTCTTCCTGGATTCTGTTACTGGATTCCCTGGATTCTGTTCCCGCACTCTCTTCCCGGATTGTGTTCCGGAATCTTTCTACCGGATTCTCTTATCACTCTTTCTGGACATGCGCATGGCGACCTCCTGGATCAGCTGCACAATAATGACCAGAAGCACTACGGTCACCATCATCATATCGGTCTGGTAACGGTGGTATCCGTAACGGATGGCGATATCTCCCAGTCCGCCTCCTCCTGTAAATCCTGCCATGGCAGAGTACCCGAGAATTGTGGTCACGGATATGGCCGCTCCCACCAACAGAGACGGCTTGGCCTCCGGCAGCAGCACCTTGACTATAATCTGCCAGGTGGATGCGCCCATGGATTTGGCTGCTTCAATGACACCTGCGTCCACTTCCTTCAGGGAAGACTCCACCATACGCCCTATGTAGGGGGCTGCGGCAATAATCAGAGGCACCACCGTGGCATTGGATCCTATGGTCTTTCCCACAATGAACTTGGTAATGGGCAGAACCATGATTAACAGGATGATAAACGGCACGGAACGCAGCAGATTGATGATGAGACCCAGGACCTTGTTAAACAGAGGCACCGGGCTGATGCCCTCCCTGTCCGTCACCACCAGGGCGATTCCCAGGGGAATACCAATTACATAGGATAAGGCAGAGGAAAGGAATACCATGTATATCGTCTCCCAGATTCCTTTTACAAGCATATTTATGGTCGTAGCATCAAATTGCATATCACCGCACCTCCTCGAACTTTACATTGGCTGTTTTCAGATAGTTACAAATCCTGCCGGCATCCGTATCGTCCTCCGGAAGCTGTATGATCATCTGTCCCATGGCCTTGCCTTCAATATCCCTGGTGTCCGCATGCATGATATTCACCGGAACCTTACAGGCCAGCACCATGTTGGCGATTACGGGCTCAGAAGACTCTCTTCCGTCAAAAATAATGCGGATCTGGCGGGAATTGCCAAAGTTTAAGTTCTGCTCAGCCACATCCCCCAGAATCAGCTGACGGCCGATATCGGATTTGGGGCCGGAAAAGATATCGGACACATTTCCCACTTCTGCAATATGGCTGTGGTCTATGATAGCCACTCTGTCGCATATGGCCTCAATAACCGCCATCTCATGGGTAATGACAATGACAGTAATTCCCATCTCCCGGTTTATCTTCTTAAGCAGTTCCAAAATAGATTTGGTCGTGTTGGGGTCCAGCGCGCTGGTGGCCTCGTCACACAGAAGGACCTTTGGGTTCGTTGCCATGGCCCTGGCAATGGCTACCCTCTGTTTCTGTCCGCCTGAAAGCTGCGCCGGATATGCCTTCATCCGGTCCTCCAGACCCACCAGTGTTAAAAGCTCCTCTGCCCGCTTTTTGGCCTCGGCCTTGGATACCCCTGCAATTTCCAGTGGAAAGCATACATTCTGAAGCACATTTCTCTGGGACAGCAGGTTAAATTGCTGGAAAATCATGCCCATGGACTGCCTGGCCAGACGCTTTTCCCTGTCCTTCATCACAGACAGGTTTTTTCCTTCAAATACGACCTTTCCCGAAGTGGGCACTTCCAGATAATTGATGCACCGCACCAGGGTACTCTTACCCGCACCGGACAGGCCGATGATACCGAACACCTCTCCATACCGGATTTCCAAATTGATATCCTCCAGGGCAGTAACCGGACCATTCATGGTCTGGAACTGTTTCCCCAGCCCCACCAGCTGAATGATGGGATTTTCGTTATTTGCTTCCATAGGTTTAATTCCTTTCTTTTGTTCCTGAAACACATATTCGGGGTCCCGCACATGCCCGCGCCCTGGCCACATCGTGGCAGCCTCCAGCGTTCAGGCAAAATCACAGCAAAAAGGCCGCATGTCCTGCACGGACTTGCGGCCCTGAATCTTTCCCTGCTACCGGGATATCTCCTGATTAATCACAATCCATACAGATGAAACTTACATTCAGTTTTTTGCCCATGCGGATACACAGCACATCATCATGTACATGCTGTTCATCATATCCATATTCATCTGCATGGCTCTAAACTGATTCATACGTTCCTCCTGTATTGATTCCTATTAAATCGCTGGGATTTATCTTAGTTAAGAAAATACATCACATGAACCTATTTGTCAAGCACTTTTTCCTGAAACACCCTTCTAAAATGTTCGTTATGATTTAAAGGGTGTCTCCTGAGACAATCACATCAGCTGCCGTAAATCCGGCCTCCGCCGTGCCGGCCATCCCACTGCCTCCTGATGGAACGGCGTCAAAAAGGCCTGCCATGGTGCCCGCTGGCATCTGGTGCTCCCATTTATAAGCGGTTCCTGAAAACCGCCTGTACGCCTGAATATAAAAGTCATCTCCATGGCCTTCCTTCACAAGACAGGCATCTGATCCCAGTCTGGCCGAGCGCATGCGCCTTTTCTCCTGCTTAAGCCGGAAGGCCCGCTTGTCTTGGTGTTTCTTTTCCGCCTTTTTCTGTTCCTGCGCCTTAAGCCGCTCCCGCTCCAGCTTCCGCATCTTCCTGCCGCTGCGGCCCAGCAGCTTCTGGAGGGAACGCAGGGCTCTGGATGCCTTTACACGCTGTTGGTCATCACCACAGGCTGCCGCCCTCTTCAGATTGGAAATGGACCTGTATATGTCCCACACAGCCTCCTGCACCTGACCCTTGGTGCGGGCCCTGGCCACCCGGGAAAAATGGCTGGAGACATTAAGTGAAACAGAAACTCGCACCCTGGGGTCGCTGCCTGCAGAAGGTGTCTCTTTTGCGCCTGTGTGTGAGACCACAGGCACAGCCTCCTTTTCCGTTTTATCCTGCACAGACCAGTAGGAAGTCCCTTCCTCCCCTAAAAATGCTCCCACGGCCCTGGTCTGTCCCTGTTTTGCCAGCAGAGTTCCGGCCGCAGATACCAGCTCAGACCAGCACTGGCTGAAGTCCTCCCGGCTGCTGCCCATGCGCCCCACAAATTCCCGGGACAGATACAGATGTACGCCGGTCCCTGCCTGGACAGCCAGGGTAGCCAAATCACCAGCGTCCTTCTCCTGCGCCAAATGGAACACAATGCCCGGATACTGCTTTTTCAGCTGTTCCAGCATTCGGACAGCCTGCTCTCTCCAATCATCCGCGCCCTCTGTCCAGCTCCACACAGCCTGATCCCGGCAGGCACTGTCATTGCTTCTGACGGCCGTTGTTTCGGGACCATTTTTACCCAAACCATCTGTTTGCTCCTGGCACCCCGGCGGCGCCGTCCGGACCGCCTTGGCATTTTCCATATAAGCGGATGGCCCGCCCTGTTCCGGTACACATCCCAGTCTCACCATTCCATCATCCCCTCATTCACAATCAGGTCACAGAAAAACAGGGTATATTTCCGCTATCAGCTGCACAGCTCCACAATGACCTGTGCAAATATTTTTGCGCTTAAGACAAGCTCATCCACCACAGCAAATTCATCGGCTCCATGCATACGGTTATCTGTTCCAGGCAGGGCTGCGCCATAGGCAACACCATTCTTCAGAGAATGGACATAGGTGCCCCCTCCTGTAGCCTGGCAGCTGCCCTCAAGGCCTGTGTAGTCCTCGTATACGGACAGCAGCGTCCTTACGAAATGAGAATTTCCGTCCACATGGTGAGGCGGTATCATGGAATCATTTTCCAGTGTAAGCCCCTGGTCCGCCATGGCCTGCTTTACCACTCCCAGCACAGATTCTTCTGTGGCACAGATTGGGCACCGGCTGTCAAATACGCCTTCCAGTCCATCAGCGCCTACAGTCAGCATACTGAAAGCAAGGGTCAGAGCACCGGACAGCTCGTCTTCCATGCTGATTCCGGCTGCCTTTCCGCAGGTATCGCCGTGCGGGAAAAGCTTCAGCAGGTTCTTCACCATATCCATCTGGGGGCACTCTACAAAAGGCAGGCGTGTCAGGTACACCAGCAGGCCTGTAAGGGCATTTTTTCCCTCCTGGGGTGTGGATGCATGGGCGCCCTCCCCCTGGGCAGTAACTGTCATAACCGGTAAATCACCCTCCAGTACAAAAGAAATTCCTGTCTCCTTCTCCACAGCCTCTGCCGCGGCCTCCAATGTCTTAAGGTCAATGCCTTCCACAACAGCCCTGGCCTTGCCCGGTACCACATTCGCCTTTATTCCGGCTTCCACCTTCACCAGTCTTGGCATTGCCTCAGAAGCCTGGAAGGATGCATGGAAATGACCTTCCAGACGCCCCTTTTCAATGTTGATGACCGGGAATTCCGCATCCGGAGAAAAGGTCATGGGCGCCTCATCCTCCTTGTCGTAATAATTTACAATATCAGAGCTTCCGCACTCTTCGTCCGTACCCAGAATCAGCCTGACGTTCTTATTTAACGGGATCCCCAGCTCCTTCACTGCCCTCATTGCATAAAGCGCAGCCACGGCCGGTCCCTTGTCATCCGCGGTACCGCGTCCAAAGAGCTTTCCGTCCTTTACCACCGGCTCAAAGGGCTTTGTCTCCGTCCATCCCTCACCGGCAGGAACCACGTCCAGATGGGCCAGGATGTCCAGCTGTCTCTCCTTGTCATTGAGGTCGGCTGTTCCCACATAATTGTCATAATTACGGATGGAAAAACCATAACCCTCTGCCATGCCAAGAGCTGCCTGAAGGGCCTGGAACGGGCCTTCCCCGTAAGGCTTGCCCTCCACATAAGGCATCTTCTCACTGTTAATCCTGCACAGTGTACAGATATCCTCTATCATTTCTTCCCTGTGGGAATCAATAAAACCTTCAATTTCATTCCTATACATCGTAACCGTCTCCTTTTCCTGCGAAGCTTAAGCCCCGCATCCTTTTATTATGCTGCTCTGTCCGGCCTTCTGCTCTGTCCGGCCTGCTGCTCAGCGCACCAAGCCGGGGGACCGGGACCTGCAAAAGCCCCGGGGCGTCCTTAACGGAACATGGAAGCCAGCGTCTCATTGACCAGCCTACCGTCTGCCTTTCCCTTGACCCTGGGCATCAGGACCTTCATAATGGCTCCCTTATCCTTAGCCGTAGGGTTTTCGATTCCCAGCTCAGACAGGACCGCACTTATAACTTCCCGAATCTGCTCCGCACTCATGTCTTCCGGCGCAAACTCCTTGTAAACAGCCATCCTGGCGGCTGCCTCTGACCGGATGTCCTCACGGTCCGCCGGCGCCATCTCGTACGTTTCCTGGGTCTGCTTGATTTCCTTCTTAACGACCGCGTTCTCCTCTTCTTCCGTCAAAGGCTCCCTCTTGTTGATTTCCGCATTTTTGAGGGCGGACAGCAGCATGGAAAGAGAATCCTTCCTGGCCTTGTCCTTAGCCTTCATGGCTTCCACCATGGCAGCCCTTACAGCATCAATCTTACTCATGAATATTACCTCCTCGTTATGAGCACTTAGGGACCGTAGTCTGGTCCCTTACGTGCGATACATTCCGCTGGCACTTAGCGAGGTCCCTTCGAGCTTAGTGCAGCGGCTCGTTATGAGCACTCAGGGACCGTAGTCTGGTCCCATGGTCCTGTTTCCTGCATGGGATCAGGCTCTTCCGAATTCTGAGAGCTTCAGCGCCGGATTGCGGTCCAATACCATGCCCACGCTCCAGCTGTTGATAAACAGCAGCAGCGGATTATCCTTTAAGTCCTTAATTCGTTTCATATCAGATGTACCCTGAATCCTGGCCACATCCACCTCGCCCGGATTCTCCACCCAGCGTATGTGCTCAAAGGGCAGCTTCTCCAGGATGACCTCCACATTATATTCGTTTCGCAGACGATAGGTCAGCACTTCAAACTGCAGCACGCCCACCACTCCCACTATGATTTCCTCCATACCGGAATTAAACTCCTGAAATATCTGGATTGCACCTTCCTGGGCAATCTGGTTCACACCCTTTATAAACTGTTTGCGCTTCATGGTATCCACCTGGCGCACCCTGGCAAAATGCTCCGGCGCAAAGGTGGGTATGCCCTCAAACTGAAACTTCTCATTGGAAGCGCACAGGGTATCGCCTATGGCGAAAATTCCCGGGTCGAATACGCCGATAATATCGCCGGCATATGCCTCCTCCACGATTTTCCGGTCCTGGGCCATGAGCTGCTGGGGCTGGGTCAGACGGATCTTCTTTCCTCCCTGCACATGGTTTACCTCCATCCCTGCCTCGAACTTGCCGGAGCAGATGCGCATAAAAGCAATTCTGTCCCTGTGGGCTTTGTTCATGTTGGCCTGGATTTTAAATACAAAGGCGGAAAAGTCAGGGCGGAACGGGTCTATCACCCCGTCCAGGGTCTTCCTGGAAAGAGGCGGCGTAGTCATTTTAAGGAAATGCTCCAGAAAGGTCTCCACTCCAAAATTGGTCAGGGCCGATCCGAAGAACACAGGGGACAAATCCCCTATCCTGACCCGCTCCATATCTAACTCGTCGCTGGCCCCGTCAAGGAGCTCGATGTCGTCCCTCAGCTGCTGGTGATAGTCCTGCCCGATGATGGAATCCACATCCGCGCTGTCCACGGCAAATTCCTGGCTGTCCACTTCCCTGGCACCGCCCATGGCAGCCGTGAAGGTAGTTATCTTCTTTGAGAACCGGTCATATACGCCCTTAAAGCTCTTGCCGCATCCAATGGGCCAGTTCACAGGGCATGTGCGGATTCCCAGCACTTCTTCAATCTCGTCCAGAAGCTCGTAAGGGTCCCTGGCCTCCCGGTCAAACTTATTGATAAACGTAAAGATGGGGATATGACGCATGACACATACCTTAAACAGCTTGATGGTCTGCGCCTCCACGCCCTTTGAACCGTCGATGACCATGACCGCGGAGTCTGCCGCCATCAGGGTACGGTAAGTATCCTCTGAGAAATCCTGGTGTCCCGGTGTGTCCAGGATATTGATGCAGAATCCGTCGTAATTAAACTGCATGGCAGAGGAGGTCACAGAGATACCTCTCTCCTTCTCAATCTCCATCCAGTCGGACACAGCATGTTTGGCAGCCTTGCGCCCCTTGACGGTTCCTGCCAGATTAATGGCGCCGCCGTACAGCAGGAATTTCTCTGTCAGCGTGGTCTTTCCGGCATCGGGGTGGGATATGATTGCAAATGTCCTCCGCTTTTTTATCTCTTCTGTCATCTGGTTATCTATCTGTGACAAGTTATTCGTCCTCCGTTTTCCATTGAGTAAAAGATGGACGTACTTTGGAAGTACGCCCAAAATCATCCAATTTTTATTCTATTATGATTGGAAACATAAGTCAAGGCCTTTGGCTTTTGATTTTCCCTCTGTTTTTGGTTCTGTTTTTGGTTCTGTTTTTAGTTCTGCCCGTCAGCCTCCCTTCTATGGAAATCTCTGTAAATTGCCGTTGCCGGCAGGGATGATTCTATAGTATACTGTACTCATAAGATCCACCCCCCTTCTGTTACTATAAACGGACCCGTAAGGCCCACAAAGAGAGGAAAAAAGCATGAAATGCACAAAACCAAAGAAACTGGCCCTGTTATTCTGCCTCACGGCTGCCCTGGCATCCGCAGCCCTGCAGGGCTGCGGGGCCAAAACCCCGGAGGATATGCTGGCCCAGATGCAGGAATTCTCCACACCGGATGACACTGCGTCCATTTATCTGGACAAGTCCTGGAAAACCCAGGAGGCACCCATGGACGGATGGCTGATTGCCGCCAGCAGCAGAGAAGACAACGCCGTGTTCCTGCTCCAGTTCATCAAAAACGGCCCCTCCAGCCAGGCCGGCAGCATGGAGGATGTGAAGGATATTATTAAGACCAGCTACAATCTGTCCGGCGAGACCAATGCCGAGGCACCGGAGGTGCCGGGCATGACCAATGTAACCGCCATAACCGGAAGGATGTCCGTGGACAGCACCAATGTGGATGCCTATATTGTATATGGGGAGACAGACTATGCCTACTACTCCATGGCCTATGCGGCGGACAAGATGAATGACAGCAAGATTGCATCCTTCAAGGTCTCCTGTTCTAAATTCCGCGAAAGTGCTCCTGAGGTGGAAGACAGAACCACCGCAGAGCTGACGGATACCATTCGCTGGTTCAATGCTTCCTACGCGGTCCTCACGGACTTAAACGGCTGGGACTACAACCGTTTTGCCGGCCTGGCAGCCAATGATGATGTCATGGCTATGGAGCAGAAATCCCTGGAAGAATGGTGGAGCGTTACAGACCGCGCCACAGCAGACAGCACCCTGGACTGGATTCTGACCGAGGGCCACCGCGATACCTTTGCTGAGGACATGGCATACCTGGAAGAAGCAGGCATCCGGGACATAGCCCCGAATGAGAGAAGCGCTTTCCTGCTGGACCAGTTTCAGATGACTGCGGATGAGGCCCAAAATTATGCGGATATGTTCGGCTTCTATGAGCAGTACGGCCCTGACGCCATTGCAGGCTGGGACTACTGCCGCGCCATGAACCTGATGAGCTTTTACTATCTGGCCGGCTACTACACCGAACAGGAGGCACTGGATAAATCCCTGGAAATCGCCCAGACCATGCAGCCCTTATTTGAATCCTGGGATGATTTGATGTCAAGCTATATGCGGGGCTATGAGTACTGGGCCGAGGAAAGCGCCGACGAGCGCAGGGCGCTCTATGAGGATTTAAAGACCAGGGAGGACAATCCTTACTCAGTAGACTTTAAGATGGAACTTGAAAAGACATGGTAAGCCCCGGAGCATGACAGGGATAAAAAACAGGCATTAAAAAAAATAGTAATATATAGGCGGAAATGGACCCATTCCAGCCCGGAAATTCCGGTTCTGAAGGGTCCATTTCTCATGTATCAATCTGTTGAAACTATTTAATCAGCTCCACTTCCACAGGTATGGATTTCTCCACTGTCTCCCCTGCCATGATTTTGACAGCTGTCCCGATGGCTGTCTCGCCCATCTTATCTGGCTTCTGGGCTACCGTGGCCGCCATTTTGCCGTCCTTCACCGCCTTCTGGGCGTCGTCCGTGGCGTCAAATCCCACAATCTTTATGTCCTTTCCGGAGGCAGCAACTGCTTCCACTGCCCCAAGGGCCATCTCGTCATTGTGGGCAAACACACCTTTGATGGTTCCGTCGGACTGAAGTATGTTCTCCATAACCGTCATACCCTCGGCACGGTTGAAATTAGCGGTCTGGCTGGCAGCCACCTGGAGGGATTGGTCTGCCACCTGGTGGAAGCCCGCTCCCCTGTCAATGGTGGCCGAAGCCCCAGGCACTCCCTGTAATTCAGCTACCTTGGCGCCTTCTCCCACAAGATCCATGAGATACTCTGTTGCCATCCTGGCTCCTGCCACATTATCTGAGGCAATCTGGCAGTCCACATCTACCCCGTTGACCCCGCGGTCCACTGCAATCACCTTGATCCCCTGGGACATGGCGCTCTTTACCGCCGGTGCAACCGCATCTGAATCCACCGGGTTGACAATCAGCACGCCCACATTTCTGGACACCAAATCCTCGATGTCGCTGGTCTGTTTGGCAGCGTCGTCTCCGGCGTCCACAACCACCAGCTCCACGTTATTCTCTGTCGCGGCTTTTCTGGCTCCTTCTGTCAGGGTCACGAAAAACGGGTTGTTCAGGGTGGAGACAGAGAAACCAATCACGTTTCCACTGCTTCCCTCCCTGACATTTTCATAATCTCTCGGAATCTCTAAGCCAGTAAATATAAGGCTTTCAGATTCCTTTTTT
>NZ_JAJCHK010000041.1:0-53352 GCF_020554465.1 Enterocloster sp. 210928-DFI.2.20 | reverse complement strand
TAACCGCAAACTGTACATACCCATTTCTTCATAATCAATATTCTCCTTTTCCTTTTTATAATGATGGCCAGGAGCCGGACAACAGATGTCCGGGCATCCTGACGAGTTGTTGATAATCAATAATAGTAATTATTACTGATATCAATATAAATCATTTAGGCTGGTTTGTCAATAGCTTTATCAACTTTTTTTTGTAAACAGCTGTTGCACCGCCCGTAGAACAGTACGTAGTGGCTGTCGATGATGCCCGGCGCATGTTCCTGGGCTTCCTTATTCAGGTCCTCCATGGCGCCTAATTCCATGTCATAAACCTGATTACACTCGCTGCACACAAAATGGTAATGCTGACGGGTATCTCCATCAAAGTGAACAGCACCGTCCCCGCAGGTCAGCTTTCGTATCTCGCCGGTCTCAGCCAGCAGATTCAGGTTACGGTAAACCGTTCCCAGACTGATATTGGGAAATTCTTCACGGATGCTGGCGTATAGGGCGTCTGCCGTAGGATGGTCGTGACGATTCATCAGACAGGCTTTGATGGATTCCCTCTGACGGCTATACTTTAGAGCTTTCATCGCATCTCCTTCTCTATATAAAGATAATAATAATAGTTACTGTTTATATTTTAGCAGAAGATGGATACACTGTCAAGGGCCGAAAAATACCCTGCATCCATCTTATGAGGGAAGCAGGGTATCTAATACATATATCAGGTATAAAGCATTATTTTTTTAGGGGGCATAGTCCAGCCGTTCCTTTGCAATGCGGATGAATTCGTGGGCGGCCCGGGACATGTAGCGTCCCTTGTGGTAGCCGATTCCCAGGACGCCGTGAGCCCGGGTGTAGTTTAAGGAATACAGGTTCAGGTGGTTCTGCTCCAGGACCGCGCTGCGGTAGGAATGGGAGGCAGGGTCCGGGGACATGAACATCCTGGGATAAAAGGTGATTCCCATACCCTTGCCGCTGAGAGCCAGCACGGTTTCGATATTTTCTGTCTCCAGCACGATGCGGGGACTCATCTGGGCGTCCTCGAAAATCTCATCCGCTATGGTGCGCACACGGTTCCCCTTTTTAAGCAGTACAAAGGGGCAGTGTTCCAGAAGGCGGATATCAGAGGCGGCGCGGAGTTTTTCTTTTATCTCCTCCACCTGGCCGGGATATGCTTTTTTCAGTGTCTCGTCCGGGACCACCATAAGAATCTCTTCATTACAAATGGGAACTGTTTCCACATTTTCCGCTGTAAAGGGCAGCAGGTCAATCATCAGGTCGATGTTTCCATGGAGCAGGTCTGAGGCCAGCTGGCTGGAATTTCCCTCCGCCAGATGAAGCTCGATGCCCGGAAACTGGGACTGGTAGGTGGGCAGGATTTCCGGCAGAATGACCCTGCCGCGCGTATGGGATACTCCGATGGAAAGCTGTCCTGTGGAGAAATCCTTAATATCGGAGATTTCCTTGTAGGTCTCATCCCGCAGGTCCAAAAGCTCCCTGGCCCTGGTCTTTAGGGCCCTTCCCGCATAGGTAAGGGTCAGAGGGGAGGTGCGGTTGAAGAGAATTACGTCAAATTCCTTTTCCAGGTTGGATATATGGTTGCTCAGGGACTGCTGGGAGATGTAGAGCTTCCTGGCTGCACGGGTAAAGTTGAGCTCCTCGGCAGCTACCAGGAAATATTCCAGGTTCAGGAAATTAATCATGACTCATTTCCCCCCGAAGCGTTTCCCTCCTGTACGGTTTCCTCCTGTACGGTTTCCTCCTGTATGGTTCCTGACCGGTACAGGTGCCCGCAGCGTTCATCTTCCTGCTGGGCCAGGATGGCGGCTGCTTTGGGAAGAAAGCCGCACAGACGGTCAAGGGACGTGTTGACTATCAGCTCCTGCGGAAAGTCCACTTCCTCCAGAAGCGCGTGGGCAAAGCCGTGATTGCCTGCGTCTGCTTCGCAGTGGGCATCGCTGTTTATGATAATGCTGGTGCCGTAGTGTCTGCACAGTTCCAGCATTTTTATATAATTATCCCTGGCTCCCACGCGGAAGCTTAATGGGTTTAAGGAGCTGTTGTTTACCTCCAGAAGTTTATGGTGTTCCCCGGCTGCAGCCACCAGTGTGTCATAGTCTATGGGGAAACGGCTGTCATCCGGATGACCGATAATATGAATCAGGGGATTTTTAAGCGCCCCCAGGTAAGCGCTGGTATTCTGAAGCGCCGTGCCGCTGTGGATACAGGGCTGGTGCAGGCTGGCTATGGCATAGTCCAGGGGTTCCAGGATGCTCTGTTCCAGGTCCACGGTTCCGTCATAATCCATAATATTCAGTTCCACGCCCATCATCAGCCTGACGCCGTAAAGGGTCCTTGGCAGGACTTTGAAATTGATGAAATGGAAGGAATGGCAGCTGCCGGGCATGGCAGGGGCATGGTCGGAGCATCCAAACAGGGATAATCCTTTGACCGAAGCCGAGTGAACCATCTCGTAAAGGGAATTATAGGCATGGCCGCTGGCTGTTGTATGTGTGTGCAGGTCCAGTAAATCTATCATGGAATGCAGGTCCTTTCTAGCGTACATTGAGACATTTTAGCCGCTGAATGCATCATATCATATTTTCAGGACAGTGAAAAGGCGTAAAAAGAGGATAAAAAATAAAAAAGGTATAATTTTCGTCATAAAACTATAGAAATATTAGGTGGGTTGTTGTTATAATGGTAAGGAATATATTTTGGTAAAATGTACAGAAGGCGAGGAGAGTAATTATGAGTGAAGAACTGAACAAAGAGCTGGAGAATGAAGTGACGGAAGAGGTAAAGGAGGCTGCACCCATGGAGACCATGGAGGATTACGCGGCTGAACTGGAGGCTTCCTATAAGACACTGAACCAGAGGCACATCGAGATTACCGAGGAGGAGAGCGGCGCGGGGGCGAAATGGGCCCAGTTCGCTCAGATGATGGAGGACAGAACCGTTGTCAAGGTTAAGATTGCCGAGGCGGTAAAGGGCGGCGTGGTCACATCCCTGGAGGAAGTGCGCGCATTCATTCCGGCATCCCAGCTGTCTACAGAGTATGTGGAGAAACTGGAAGACTGGCAGGGCAAGTATGTGGAGGCCGTCATCATCACGGTTGATCCGGAGAAGAAGAGACTGGTGCTTTCCGGACGCGAGGTGGAGAAGGAGAAAAAGGAAGCGCAGAAAAAGGAGCGCATGGCTCAGTTCAAGGCCGGTGATGTGGTGGAAGGCACTGTGGACAGCATTAAGCCTTACGGCGCGTTCATTAAGCTGGACGACGGCGTGGACGGACTGCTTCATATATCCCAGATCAGCACCCAGAGAATCAAGCATCCCAGCGCAGTCCTGACCGAGGGACAGACCGTAAAGGTTAAGATTCTCTCAGCACAGGAGGGCAAGCTGAGCCTGAGTATGAAGGTTCTGGCAGAACAGCAGGCAGACAAAGAAGAGCATGAGACATTTGACTACAAGGAGACCGGTTCGGTATCCACAGGGTTAGGCGACCTGTTAAAAGGGCTTAAACTCTAGGCTTAAGGTAAGGAGGGATAGGAATGACCAATATCCCCAAAGCGGACGACCAGGTTGACCAATGGCGTTCAGTGATGTTTCTCTATGATTCAGCACTAAAAAAGGTCAATACAAAGATTGAAATATTAAACAACGAGTTTGCGAACCGTTATGACTATAACCCTATCGAGCATATCAAATCCAGACTGAAATCAGCTGAAAGCATTGTCATGAAGCTTAAGAAGGACGGATACGAGGTAACCATTGAGAATATGATGGAATGCCTCAGCGATATTGCGGGTATCAGGATTATATGTTCGTTCACGTCGGATATCTACCAGATAGCCGGCATGATAGCGGCTCAGGGGGATGTGACTGTCCTTCATGTAAAGGACTATATCAAAAACCCCAAGCCCAACGGATACAAGAGTTATCATATGGTAGTAACTGTGCCGGTCTATCTCACAGATGGACCGGTGGAGACCAAGGTGGAGATTCAAATTCGTTCCGTTGCCATGGATTTCTGGGCCAGTCTGGAACACAAGATTGCGTATAAGTTCGAGGGCAATGCCCCGGAGAACCTGCTGAAGGAACTAAAGGCCTGCGCCGATATGGTGGATATACTGGATGCCAAAATGTTTTCACTTAACGAGGCTATCACGGCATTTGCCAGGGAGCAGAAAGAAAGGTCGGAAGAATCTTAAGTGAACCGATTGATAAAAGAGACAGACCAGGTAATTAAACTGAACCTGCGCCAGCTGGTGATTTTTGAAGTATTGTTCCGGCTGGTTGCAGGTACATTCTATATCAGGCTGGTAAACCAGCTCTTAAGGTTCTCGTTGCGCATGGCAGGATACAGTTATCTGACCATGAGTAATATGGGGGCCTTTCTTCTGCGCCCGGCAACCATTGTCTGCGCCCTGCTGGCAGCGGTGCTGGGGATGGTGCTTATGGTGGTGGAAATAGGGGGCCTTATCACTGCCTACCAGGCTGCGGCCTATTCCATGCGGGTGGATTCCGTGTACATTTTAAAAGGCGCGCTGGGCAAGGCATGGGATGCGTGTAAGGGGAGGAACTGGAAGCTTCTCCCGCTGGCTCTGGCTGATTATGTGATGATGAACAGCTATCTGCTGCTCAGGATTCTCACAAAGATAAAGCCCCTGAATTTTGTCATGTATGAAATCATGCATGCGCCGGCGGCACGGCTGGGCCTGGTGATGCTGACGGCAGCCCTGGTGCTCATAGGGATACCTACTATGCTGGTGTTTTTTGCCTGTATGATTGAGCAGAAGCAGTTTCGCGACGGTTTCAGAAGGAGCATGGAGCTTTTAAAGGGACGCAGCCTCAGGGCAGTAGTCCTGCTGCTGGTTGTGAATTTTGGGCTGGCTGTGGGGCTGGTTCTCATGTACGTGGTCATTGTGGTGGTATCTGCCGTGATTGTCACCCTGTTTGTGGACAGCTATGCGGCCATGGCTGTGCTGGCAGCTGTATGTACTAAACTGGAAGTGGTAGTGCTGTTCATTGGAGGGATATTGGCTCCCCTGGTGGACTTTGGGGCTCTGACCGTGATATATTACCAGTATGGAATGAAAAGCGCGCATGCAGCGCCCTGGGATTTTACCATGCCTTATGAGCTGCATTTTAAGAGAAAATGGATACTGACCATAACAGGGGCGCTGGCGGGAGCCAGCCTGTTTCTTATATTCGATATGGTATACAACGGCACATCCCCTGACTGGGATGTGCTGGGGCAGACAGAGGTGACGGCCCACAGGGGAAGCTCCCGGATGGCTCCGGAGAATACCATGGCAGCCATTGAGGCGGCCATGGAAGAAATGGCGGATTACAGTGAGATTGATGTACAGACAACTGCGGACGGAATTGTGGTGGTGTGCCACGACCTGAACCTTAAGCGGGTGGCAGGGGTGGACCGCAGGCTGGGTACCATGACCTATGACCAGGTAAGCCGGCTGGATGTGGGAAGCCATTTCAGCTCCAGGTTTGCCGGGGAGCGGATACCCACCCTGGAAGAAGTACTGGAAGCCTGCAAAGGCCGTATGAAGCTGAACATTGAGCTTAAGAATATAGGAAATAGTTCCAGTCTGCCGGAGCAGGTGGCTGCCCTGGTACGGGAATACGGTATGGAGGACCAGTGTGTCATCACGTCGGTTAAGCTGGGATATCTGGAGCGGGTAAAGGAGATGGCTCCTGAGCTGAGGACAGGATACATTCTGGCGGCTGCCTACGGAACGTATTATGACAATGAGTATATTGATTTTATCAGCATCCGTTCCAGCTTTGTGGGAAGGAAGCTGGTGGAAGCAGCCCATGAAAAGGGCAAGGCGGTCCATGTGTGGACCGTGAACAGCAAAACTGAGATAGAACAAATGAAACTGTTAGGCGTGGACAATATCATCACAGATTATCCGGTGCGGGCCAGGGAGATACTCTACAGGGAGGAAACCACCGAGACGCTTATGGAATATCTGAAAATGATGCTGAGATAAAAGGAGATAATAGCATATGAGAGCAGTGGTACAGCGGGTGACGCAGGCCAGCGTCACTGTGGATGGAGAATTATTGGGAAGAATTGGTAAGGGGTTTCTGATACTATTGGGAGTGGCGGACGGAGACACCCGGCAGATGGCTGAGAAGATGGCGGATAAGATTTGCCGTCTGCGGATATTTGAGGACGAAAATGGAAAAACTAACCTATCACTGGAGGATGTGGAGGGTGAACTTCTGGTGGTCAGCCAGTTTACCCTGTACGCGGACTGCCGCAAGGGAAACAGGCCCAGCTTTATAAAGGCAGGCGCTCCCCAGATGGCGGAGTCCCTGTACAAACATTTTATGGAGAGGTGCAGGACCCATGTGGATGTGGTGGAGAAGGGACGGTTTGGAGCAGACATGAAGGTGGAGCTTCTCAATGACGGACCCTTTACCCTGATGCTTGACAGCCAGGAGCTGTTTGGAGAGTAGGAAACGGAAGAACCGGCGGCGGGAAAGCGGCGCGCAACATGGTGCGGTAAGGGGCTGTAAACAGGCCCTGTTGAAAGGAGATGGCAGGACATGGCTAAGATGATGGAGACTGTACTGTACTATAATCCGGGCAGACCGGAGACAATGAAGCATGTGGCTATGATGAAAAGCGTGCTGGTCCGCATGGGCGTGCGCATAAGGAACATAGGACCGGAACAAGTCCTGGAGAAGGTTGGATATCTTGCCGGAATGGAAGGCTATGAGGCTGCGGGAGGCAGCGCCGGGGCAGACGGAGCTGATGGGGAGAGAACCGGAGCCGGACCGGGTGAGCTTCCGGTTATACCGGAGGAAGTCATGGTATTAAAACAGTTTTCAAGCCAGAGACTGGACATGCTGCTGGCAGGACTGCGCAGGGCCGGTGTGCCCAGGATTGCCCTGAAGGCAGTTCTGACAGAACATAACAGTGACTGGACCTTCTACCATCTGTACCAGGAATTAAAGGAAGAACATGAGACCATGACGGCAGGGCAGCAGCCATGACAGACCCTACCAGGAAAAGGCAGCTGGAGGAACTGGACCAGGTGACATTGTGCGCCAGGATTCTCTTACAGGCCAGAAGTGAGCTGTATGTGAACATGAAGTTTCTGGATGTGTCTCTCAGCAGTCTGGGCTTTGAGGCTGACTGGGCAAGAGAGGGACTGGGGACGGACGGGCATCTGATTTACTATGGGCCGGATTATCTGCTGGGCCTTTATAAAAGAGGCAGGACGCTGGTAAACCGCGGGTATCTCCATATGCTGTTCCACTGCCTGTTCTGCCATATGTATACACGAAAGGACAGGGACAAGGGGTATTGGGACCTGTCCTGCGACATAGCCATGGAGTACGTCATTGACGGATTATACCAAAAATGTGTCCATGTGCCGAGGAGTGCCCTTAGGAGAGAAATATATCTCAGACTTGAGAAGGCTCTGTCGGAAAAAGGTCCTGTCCTGACGGCTGAGCGGGTTTACAGGGCCCTTTTGGAGATGGAGCTTCCGGACCGCCGCCTGGACATGCTGAAGGCGGAATTCTTTGTGGACAGCCATGATCTGTGGGAGCAGGAGGACAGTCCTAAAATCGCCCGGTCCAGGCAGAACAAGTGGAATGATAACCGGGAGAAGATGCAGACGGAGCTGGAAACCGGTTCAAAGGATGCGTCTGAGGATAACCGGAGCCTGCTGGAGGAGGTTCAGGTGGAAAACCGGGAGAGGTACGATTACAGCCGGTTCCTTCAAAAGTTTGCGGTTCTGAAGGAAGAAATGCAGGTGGATCCGGATTCATTTGACTATGCGTTTTATACCTACGGACTGTCCCTGTACGGCAATATGCCCCTCATTGAGCCGCTGGAGTCCAGAGAGGTTTACCGGGTAGAGGATTTTGCCATTGTCATCGACACGTCCATGTCCTGCTCCGGGGAGCTGGTGAGGCGGTTCCTGGAAGAGACTTACGACGTGCTGTCTGAGACTGAGAGTTATTTTAAGAAGGTCCATTTACACATTATACAGTGTGATGACGCGGTGCAGTCAGACGTGCTGGTCACAAGCCAGGAGGAACTGAAGGCTTATATGGATGATTTCCAGATTAGAGGAAGCGGGGGAACGGATTTCAGACCGGCATTTGAATATGTGAACGGGCTTAAGAAAAGCCGTCAGGCAGCCTCTCTCAAGGGGCTTATTTATTTCACGGACGGCAAGGGAATCTATCCGGTTCAGGCCCCTTCCTACGACACGGCCTTTGTGTTCATTGAGAATATGTTTTCCGATGAATCCGTGCCTCCCTGGGCTATGAAAGTGGTGCTGGAGGAGGAACAGCTCATGGAGTACAGGCCGGGCAGCAGGAACAGAGATACGGAGGCGGACCAGAACCGCAGGAACGGGGAAATGCCGGCAGACCAGGACAGCAGGAACAGACATGGACAATAGAAACAGGGATGGATTGCCTATCCCACAGAGCAGGAGAACAGGACATGAATATTAAGCGGGCTAAGGAAGAAATAAAGGATACCATTGAAGCATACCTTTTAAAGGATGAGAATGGGGAGTATGTCATACCATCCATCCGGCAGAGGCCGGTGCTGCTTATCGGTCCCCCTGGAGTGGGAAAGACCCAGATAATGGAGCAGATATCCAGGGAATGCAGGGTCGGGCTGATATCCTATACCATCACCCATCACACCAGACAGAGCGCGGTGGGCCTTCCCTTCATCGAGAAAAAAATGTATGGGGACAGTGAGTATGCGGTGACGGAGTATACCATGAGCGAGATTGTGGCCTCCATCTATAACCGGATGGAGGAAACAGGACTTAAGGAAGGAATTCTCTTTATAGATGAAATCAACTGCGTATCCGAAACCCTGGCTCCGACTATGCTGCAATTTCTCCAGTGCAAGACCTTTGGAAGCCATAAGATACCTGAGGGATGGATTATAGCAGCTGCCGGCAATCCGCCGGAGTATAACAAGTCGGTAAGGGAATTCGATGTGGTCACCCTGGACCGGATTAAGCGGATTGACGTGGAACCGGATTTGGCAGTGTGGAAGGAATATGCATATGCTGAGAATATCCATCCGGCCATTATATCCTATCTCAGCATCAAGGGACAGAATTTCTGCCGGATAGAGACAACCGTGGACGGAAAGCTGTTCGCCACCCCAAGGGGATGGGAAGATTTATCCCAACTGATCCTGGTCTATGAGAGTCTGGAAAAAAGAGCTGACAGGGATGTGATCAGCCAGTATATCCAGCACCCCAGAATTGCAAAGGATTTTGCCAATTATCTGGAGCTGTATTATAAATATCAGAATGAGTATCAGGTGGATGAGATTTTGCAGGGCACCATACGTGAGGCGCTGTGCGACCGGGTAGCCAGGGCGCCCTTTGATGAGCGTCTCAGCGTTACAGGTCTGATTTTGTCCAGGCTGACTGAAGGATTTAAGAAACTGTGGGATAAAAATGCTTCCATGGAACTTCTGATGGAGCAGCTTAAGAGATACCGCCAGGAGATGGACGGCAGGGCCAAGACCTCTGCAAACAGCGCGGCGGCGCAATCCCAATCGCCTGCCATGGCTTTGTCCTGCCTGGCTCAGGAGCTGGAGAAGGAGCGCCTTCACAGGAAGAAAAGCGGACTGTCAGGAAGGCGGGAGGACCGCCTGTGGCTGCGTGTGGGAATCATGCTGGAGGAATATGCCCAGCAGATGAGAAAGGAAGCTGTTGAGGACAGTGAGCAGGCCTGGGAATGGGTGCGCAGAAAATTCATGGAGCACAGCGACTGCTATGAGGCCATGAAGGAGGATTGCGGCAGCCGCCTGGAACATGCCTTTGACTTCATGGAAGCTGCCTTTGGAACCGGCCAGGAAATGGTCATATTTGTCACGGAGCTGAATACCAGCGAGGCGTGTGTGCGGTTCCTGGATGAATATGAGTGTGAACGCTATTACCAGTACAATAAGGACCTGCTTTTTGATGAACAGGAGCAGGCCATAAGGCAGAAGCTGTGATGAAATAGACAGAAGCTTTGATGAAATGTGCAGTGAAATACAAAAGAGCGCGTCTGCGGCTCATTCTTTCCATGGTTGGTTTAACCGTGGGAGGATTGAGCGTCAGACACGCTCCTGTTTTTTATTTTAACTGCTGACAATCTTTAACTGAAAATCAATATTTTACTACCTTCGTCTCATTATACACGTCCCGGTCCAGGTCGCCCAGCTTGCTGGATACAAGCATGCCTACCATGACATCAACGTCAACGTTCATAAGTGTTCTGAACATTCCTGAGAACCAGTCAATACCAATAAGAATAGCAATACTTTCCAACGGCAGCCCCAGTGAGGAGGCAAGGAAGGTATACACGATTACGGAACCGCCCGGCACAACGATAGTTCCCATGCACATCAGACATGAAAGCAGGATGGCCATTCCCATTTGATAGGTGGTCAGCTGGATTCCGGTGGACTGTGCCATAAAGAAGATTGCAGCCACATAACACAGGGCTGCGCCGCAGCTGTTCATGGACATGGTAATGGGTCCGGTAAAATCTGCAACCTTACGGCTTACGCCGAACTTTACAACCGCATCTTCCATCTTGGTTGGAAGGCAGATTGCGCCTGAGGTGGTGGTAACGGCCATCATGGACATTTTAGCAAATTTCTTAGGCATCTTTGCAGGGTTTACTTTACAGAGAGCAGCTGTCAGCGGACCATAAATAAGGAACTGGATTGCATCTCCCAGCAGCAATACTCCCAGGAATTTAATCATAGGAATAATAACCTTGAAACCGGTGGAGCCTGCAACGTTTGCCAACAGACAGAAAATTCCGATTGGTGCAACATGCATGACAGCCTTTATGATGTTGGTAATAATGGTGTTAAAACCGGTTACCCATTCAACCATGTTCCTGTTGCCGCTCTGGCGTGTATATGTACCCATGGCTGTGCCAAAAAACAATGCGAAAACAATACATGGAACCATAGCGCTGTCAGCCATGGAGCCGATGATATTTGTGGATACAAAGCCTAACAGCGTGTCCTGAAGCGATGCTGTTTCAGCGGAGGCATTGGCAATGGCCTCTGCGTTGGCGATTTCGATACCGATGCCGGGCTGTATGAGCATGGACAGAACAACCCCCAGTCCTGCTGATATTAAAGTGAAAAAGATAATCCACTTAAATGTGTGGAACCCCATCTTTCCTACATCCTGGCCGTCTCCGCTTCCCACCGCGCCTGCCACTGCAGTCATTACCAGCAGTACAACCGACATCTGGATTAACCGGATAAAAATATCACCGATAAATTTTAAATTTGAGGCCCATGGCCCAATCAGAGATCCAAAGACAATACCGCCTGCTGTAGCGATTAGAATTTGTGTTGTCAGAGACAACCCTTTTTTCTTTCCCTCCATTGTTTCCCCCTTTTCTTTTCCCTTCTTTTTCTTTCTTGTGCTGATTCCTGTACTAACATTTCGTTTCACGTTCCCATGTCCTGTATGCTTATATTTTAAGGCACAAAGCTGTTTGAAACAATGACGGCAACTTGGAAAGATTTTTTAATTTTTTTATCTAAAGTGTATAATGGGACGCAAAAACACAGTTGATTTTGTTGTGCTATAAACCAATAAATATAATAGACTGGCAAAAAGTGACTGTCAAAATGACAAAGGCTTCAGCCGCTGTTTTTTAGCCGAAGCTCCATAGTTAATATGAGAATGTAATATAAGCCGGTAAAGAAGGGAATGATAAACCGGATATAGAATATGGCCGCAGAAAGAATTTGGCCGGACATAGAATACACATGATGGGAGGAATTGTTTTGGCAAATGATGGGCAGAAAAAAAGCATGGTCCTAAAAGCCTTGGATACCGTGGAGCGGGTGGGGAACAGGCTGCCTGACCCGGCAGTGATTTTCCTGATTCTGACGGGAATTGTCATCCTTGTGTCCGCCCTGTGCGGATTCCTGGGATTGTCTGTCACATATGATTTTCTGGACCGCACAAGCGGTGAGATTACTAAAATGACAGTGGAGGCCGTAAGCCTTCTGGCGCCGGACAGCATCCGGTATATGGTCACCGCGGTGGTGCCTAATTTCACGGGATTTTTTGCGCTGGGAACTGTTTTTACCATTATGATAGGCGTAGGGGTGGCGGACGGTACGGGCTTCATGTCTGCCCTGCTGCGCAGGGTGGCTTCCTCCACGCCAAAGTCATTAGCCACCGCCGTGGTGGTGTTTCTTGGAATCATGTCCAACATTGCCTCATCCACAGGCTATGTGGTCCTGGTCCCGCTGGGCGCGGTCCTGTTCACGGCCTTTGGACGTCACCCGGCGGCCGGGCTGGCGGCAGCCTTTGCAGGTGTATCCGGAGGCTGGAGCGCCAATCTTTTAATCGGCACCAATGACCCCATGTTCGCAGGCATGTCCACCCAGGCAGCCCGCATGATTGACCCGGAATATACAGTGCTTCCCGTCTGCAACTGGTATTTCATGGTGGCATCCACGGTGCTTATCACAGTCATAGGCACCCTTGTCACGGACAGGCTGGTGGAGCCCCGCCTGGGGCCTTGGGGGCCTGTGGAGACAGGGACCATTGAGGATATCGGGGAAAATGAAAGGAGAGGAATGGGCTGGGCCGGCATCACGGTGTTGGTATATGCGGCGGTTATGGCTCTTTTGACGGTTCTGCCCGGAGGACTGCTGCGGGATCCCCAAACCCATTCACTCCTCAATTCCCCATTTATGGACGGCATCATCTTCTTTATGATGCTCCTGTTCCTGCTCCCCGGTCTGGCCTACGGTATCGGAGCGGGCACCCTGAAGAACAGCAGGGACGCGGTGGCTCTTGTGAATAAGTCCATAAGCGGCCTGGCAGGCTTTATGGTGCTGATTTTCTTTGCGGCCCAGTTCACAGCCTGTTTTAACTATTCCAACCTGGGCACCATTATTTCCGTCAAAGGGGCGGATTTCCTCCAATCCGTGGGGCTTACGGGACTTCCTTTAATCGTCTGCTTTATCCTTCTGACAGCCGGTATCAATATCTTCATAGCGGTGGATTCCGCTAAATGGGCCATCATGGCGCCGATTTTTGTCCCCATGTTCATGCGTCTGGGTCTTTCACCGGAGCTGACCCAGGCAGCGTACAGGATTGGGGATTCCAGTACCAATATCATTGCTCCCCTGATGCCCTTTTTCGTATTGACGGTGGCGTTTTTCCAGAAATACGATAAGGACGCCGGAATCGGGAGCGTAATCTCCACCATGCTTCCGTATTCAGGGGCTTTTTTGCTGGGATGGATTGTGATGTTCACTGTCTGGTATCTGACAGGTCTGCCGCTGGGGCCGGGATCGCCCCTGTTTTACGGGCTGTAGTTTCAGGAAGCCTGGGGATTTGTGGAAAGCGGCAGGGGAGACTGTTTGATTGTCTGATATTTTTGGGTAAATTACGGATTGACGGGGAATGGCGGGGGGAGTAGGCTTTTTTAAGAAAACATCCCCCATCGTGCCGTATGAAGGTGAGCGGGATACAAAGGATGGTATATGTAAGATGGAACAAAATGGAGCCGGAGTCCGTATGTTTACCAACCAGGATTTGAAGCGCCTTATACTGCCCCTTATTGTGGAGCAGATACTGGCTGTGTCCGTGGGAATGGTGGATACCATGATGGTATCAAACGCAGGGGAGGCAGCTACCTCCGGGGTTTCCCTGGTGGATATGGTCAACACCCTGTTCATCAATATTTTTGCGGCGGTGGCAACCGGAGGCGCGGTGGTGTCCTCCCAGTATCTGGGACAGAGGAGAAGGGACAGGGCCTGCCAGTCAGCCAACCAGCTGATTTTGATAACTGCATGTATTTCACTTATTATAATGGTGCTCTGCATCCTGTTTCGCCGGGGGGTGTTGCATCTGCTCTACGGCGGCGTGGCCGGGGATGTGATGGCCAATGCCCTGGTTTACCTGACCATATCCGCACTGTCCTACCCCTTCCTGGCCGTGTATAATTCCTGCGCCGCCCTGTTCCGCTCCATGGGAAATTCCAAGATATCCATGCAGGCGTCCATCATCATGAACATTATCAATGTTATAGGGGACTCCCTGTTCATCTTTGTATTCCATTGGGGTGTGGCGGGTGCTGCTGCGGCTTCCCTGATTTCACGTATGACTGCCTGTTTTATCCTTCTCTTCCGGCTGAAAAATAAGAATCTGGACATCTTTATTGGGAGAAAATGGAATCTTAATTTCAGAATGGTGAAGCAGATACTGGGCATAGGCATTCCCAATGGGATTGAGAACAGCATCTTCCAGCTGGGCCGGGTTCTGGTGGTGGGGATCATAGCCATGTTCGGCACGACCCAGATAGCTGCCAACGCCATTGCCAATAATCTGGACGGGATGGGCGTACTGCCCGGGCAGGCCATGAACCTGGCTATGATTACCGTGGTAGGGCGCTGCGTGGGGGCAGGCGATTTTGACCAGGCCGGATATTATGCAAAAAAAATGATGAAAATTACATACTTAGTCAACGGGCTTTGCTGTATAGCCGTTATATTGACTATGCCGCTTTCTCTCAGTCTATATGGACTGTCAAAAGAAGCATTGGAACTGGGAGCCGTACTGGTGCTGATTCATGATGGGTGCGCAGTGTTTTTATGGCCGTCCTCCTTCTGTCTGGCCAATGTGCTGAGGGCTGCCAGCGATGTGAAGTTCCCCATGTGCGTATCCATCCTGTCCATGCTCCTGTTCCGCATAGGTTTCAGCTATGTGCTGGCAGTGGGACTGGGCATGGGAGCCGTGGGCGTGTGGTGGGCCATGATTGCGGACTGGAGTGTCCGATCCGCCTTCTTTGGATGGCGGTTTGCCAGCGGGAAATGGAAAACCTTTTATCATGCCCTGTAATTTTGGGAAAAATAAGAATGTATTGTCTTTTGGGCAGCGCCGGACCGGTTTGGTGAAACCGGAGGGCGCCGCCTGTTTCTGTATATAAATGGAAAACGGGATAAAATAACTATACGGGAATTGAGGTTTATGTTACTATTAGACATATAAGAACGGATGGGAGATGACCGATATGAAGATAACGTATATCCATCACAGCAGTTTTATGGCGGAGCTTGACCATGCCGTACTTCTGTTTGACTATTTTGAAGGAAACATTCCGGAAACAGACAGGGCGAAGCCTTTGTTTGTGTTTGCCAGCCACCGCCATGGAGACCATTTTTCCCGTTCCATATTTGATTTGGAGGAAAGCCGCGGGAATGTGACCTATGTGCTGTCCGACGATATCTGGACAAGGCAGGTGCCGGAGGACCTTCTGGGCAGAACCATATTCCTGGGACCAGGGGAGGAAGTGAGCCTGAAGGACGGAGCCGGGAATCCGGTGGACATCCGGGCATTTAAGTCCACAGACCAGGGTGTGGCCTTTTTGGCCAGCCTGGAGGGCAGGACCATTTACCATGCAGGGGATTTAAACAATTGGGTATGGGAAGGGGAGCCGGAGGCCGACAACCGCAGGATGAGTGAGAATTTCCACCGGGAAATGGACAAGCTGGCCGGACGCCATATTGATGTGGCCTTTATGCTCATTGACCCCAGGCAGGAGAAGGATTTTTACCTGGGAATGGATGACTTTATGAGAATGGTGGGGGCGGACGTGGTGTTTCCCATGCATTTCTGGGAGGACTTTCAGGCGGCTGCCAGATTTAAGGCCCTGGCCTGCGCCGACGGGTACAAGGACAGGATACAGGAGATACACAGACGGGGAGAGGAATTCCTGGTGTGACAGGCGGACGGCGGGAGCCGGGCTTTTCGGTCTGCACCGGACATGGATTTGTGAAACAGATGGGATTAAAGAAAGGAACAGATTATGATTTTGATTCGCGCAGGACGGGTACTGGGACCCGCAGAAGGGCTGGATATAAAGGCGGATGTGGTTTTGGACGGAGACAGGATTGCCGGGATATTTCCGGCGGACCAGGGGGGAGCAGAGGGAGCACCCGGCTTTAGCACCCGGGAGAGGCAGTATGAGCAGATAATCGAGGCAGAGGGACTGGCGGCAGCGCCGGGACTGGTGGATGTCCATGTGCATTTTCGCGATCCGGGGCCCACGTACAAGGAGGACATCCATACAGGGGCAAGGGCTGCAGCAAAGGGCGGCTTCACCACGGTCGTGTGCATGGCCAATACCAACCCCATTGTGGATAACGAGGAGACCCTGCGCTATGTGCTGGAGGAGGGAAAAAAGACAGGCATCCATGTGTTAAGCTGCGCCGCTGTGTCAAAGGGATTTGCAGGCAGGGAGCTGACCGACATGGAGGGACTTCTGGCAGCCGGGGCAGCCGGATTTACAGATGACGGGATTCCGCTGATGGAGGGGACGTTTGTCAGGGAGGCCATGGAGGAAGCGGCCAGATTGGATACGGTTCTCAGCTTCCATGAGGAGGACAAGCAGTTTATCAGGGAAAATGGAATCAACCACGGCAGGATTTCCGATGAACTGGGAATCTACGGCTCACCGGCCCTGGCAGAGGATTCCCTGGTGGCCAGGGACTGCATGATAGCCCTGGATACAGGGGCAACCGTGGACATCCAGCATATCAGTTCAGGGCACTCCGTGGAGATGGTGCGCCTGGCCAAGGAGTTGGGGGCAAAGGTATGGGCCGAGGTGACGCCCCACCATTTTACCCTGACAGAGGAAGCCGTGTTAAAGCACGGAACCCTGGCTAAGATGAACCCGCCGTTAAGGACAGAGAAGGACAGGCAGATGCTGATTGAGGGGCTTAAGGATGGGACCATTGACATGATTGCCACAGACCATGCCCCCCACAGCCGGGAGGAAAAGGATCGGCCCCTGACCCAGGCGCCCAGCGGCATACTGGGACTGGAGACTGCCCTGGCCCTGGGAATCACCAATCTGGTGAAGCCGGGACATCTCACGCTTTTGGAGCTTATGGAAAAGATGAGCTATAATCCGGCCAGGCTCTATAAGCTGGACTGCGGACGCATGGAAGCAGGAGCGCCTGCGGATCTGGTGCTTTTCGATGCGGACAGGCAGTGGACGGTGGAAGGCTTTGAATCCAAGTCATCCAACAGCCCCTTCCTGGGCGCCACATTGACGGGCAAGGTAATGTATACGGTTTGCAAAGGAAGGATTGTCTATGGAGATCAGGGAACGGAAGTTTGATGTGATTCTTCTGGATGTGGACGGAACGCTTTTGGATTTTGGCATGTCTGAGAAGCAGGGCATGAAGGTGGTCCTTGAGCAGTATGGATTTGAGCCCACAGAGGAACGGCTTTTGCTGTACCATGAAATCAATGAGGGATTCTGGTCCGCCTTTGAGCGGGGAGAAGTGACCAAGGAAGACTTGGTACGGCAGAGGTTTGAGACGTTTTTTGGCCGTCTGGGCAGGGCGGTGGACGGCCGTGAGGCGGAGGAACTGTACCGCAGGCAGCTGGACGCATCCGCATTTTTGATTGACGGGGCCCTGGAGCTGTGCGCCTATCTGAAGGACAGGTATGATTTATATGTGGTTACCAACGGGACATCGTCCACCCAGTACAAGCGGCTGGCTGCCTCCGGCCTGGACGGCTTTATGAAGGATATTTTTGTGTCCGAGGACGCGGGGAGCCAGAAACCGCAGAAGGAATATTTTGATTACTGCTTTTCCAGGATACCGGATGCCAATCCGCGGCGTATGCTGCTCATTGGTGATTCACCTGCGTCCGATATCAAAGGCGGAATGGCCGCAGGCACGTATACGTGCTGGTATAACCCCGGCGGACAGACGCTGCCTGAGGGCATACGGGCGGATTATGAAGTGGGGAGCCTTAAGGAGCTTATGAATCTTTTGCAGGCACCTGTTCTGCCCTGAATTTTGGGGAGGGGGACAGCGGCGCGGATCTTTGTCAGTTTTGCCATATAAAATGTCCTTTACACAAACGCTTTAGTGTGCTAATATGATAGCGTGTCAAAAGACCGTGAGGAGCCGCTGGACTTGAAACAGCGGAATAAGAGGAGGACGTTTATTATGAAAAAGAGACTTTTTAGCCTGGCCCTTGCATCTGTGATGGCATTATCCCTGGCAGGATGCGGCGGTTCAAAGGAAGCAGCCACAGAGGCAGAGACAAAGGCAGAAACAGAGCAGACAGCAGCAGACACTTCTGCCAAGGCTGAGGATACCACCGCGCAGGAGGAGACAAAAGCAGAGAGCGAAGCCGCGTCAGAGGCTGTTTCAGAAAGCGCCGGAGGAACATTGATAGTAGGATTTGACCAGGATTTCCCGCCCATGGGATTCATGGGGGACAACGGTGAATATACAGGATTTGACCTGGAGCTGGCTAAGGAAGTGGCAGAGCGTCTGGGACTGGAATATACGGCACAGCCCATTGCCTGGGATTCCAAGGACATGGAGCTGGAGGCAGGCAATATCGACTGTATCTGGAACGGATTTACCATGACAGGGCGTGAGGACGTCTATACATGGTCAGAGCCGTACATGGCCAACACCCAGGTATTTGTTGTGGCTAAGGATTCCGGTATAGCCAGCCAGGCAGACCTGGCAGGCAAGATTGTGGAGTGCCAGGTGGATTCCTCTGCAGAGGCAGCGTTAAAGGAGGTCCCGGACCTGACGGCTACCTTCAAGCAGCTGCTTACCACGGCTGATTATAACTCGGCTTTCATGGATTTGGAGCAGGGCGCGGTGGACGCCATTGCCATGGACGTAATCGTGGCCGGATATCAGATTCAGCAGAGAAACGCTGACTTCATTATCCTGGAGGACAGCCTGTCCGCAGAGGAGTACGGAGTTGGATTCAAGAAGGGCAACACGGAACTTCGCGACAAGGTACAGGCCACCCTGGAAGAGATGGCTGCGGACGGCACGCTTAAGTCCGTATCCGAGAAGTGGTTTGGCGAGGACGTAACTACGATTGGCAAGTAATAAAGGCCGCTGTCTGGACCTGCTGTCCTGCCGGATAATCCGGCGGCAGCTTGTTTAACAGCGGCTTTATACGGCATAAATGTTAAAGGCAGGTAAGAAGTTATGGGTAAAATGACAATCCAGCAGATGTTGATTCAGTTGGCAGGAGGTATGGGAACCAGTATCCAGATATTCCTGGTGACGCTTATCTTTTCCCTCCCTCTGGGCCTTTTGGTGGCCTTTGGTCGTATGTCCAAAAACCGGCTGCTCCAGGCCGTTGTCAAGGTATACATATCCATCATGAGAGGCACGCCCCTGATGCTGCAGCTTATGGTGGTGTATTTCGGACCCTATTACCTGTTCCGCATCAAGGTGGGCAGCGGCTACCGGCTGTGGGCCACCTTCATTGGATTTGTGATCAACTATGCTGCCTATTTTGCTGAAATCTACAGAAGCGGCATCCAGTCCATGCCTGTGGGCCAGTACGAGGCGGCTCAGATTCTGGGCTACAGCCGGTTCCAGACCTTCTTCAAAATCATACTGCCCCAGGTCATCAAACGGATTCTTCCGTCTGTGACCAACGAGGTCATCACCCTGGTCAAGGACACCTCCCTGGCCTTTACCCTCAGCGTGGCGGAGATGTTTTCCATAGCCAAGGCCCTTGCGGCGTCCCAGACCAATATGATTCCCTTTGTGGCGGCCGGTCTGTTCTACTACATTTTCAACCTGGTAGTGGCAGTTGGGATGGAGTGGGTTGAGAAGAAGATGGATTATTACCGTTAGGAACAGGAGGATTGTGGATTATGAAGCTGCTGGAATTAAATCATGTGGAAAAGTCATTTGACGGCCTGGGCGTCATAAAGGATATATCCCTCAGTGTGGAGGAGGGGGAAATCGTTTCTGTCATCGGTCCCTCGGGTTCGGGAAAATCCACCCTGCTGCGGTGCGCCACCATGCTGGAGACCATGGACAGCGGGGAAGTGATATACCTGGGAAAGCGGGCGGCCTGGACAGAGGACGGAAGGGCTGTGTACGCCTCAAAAAAGGATTTAAAGGAAATCCAGAGCCAGTACGGCCTGGTGTTCCAGAATTTCAACCTGTTCCCCCATTACTCTGTTATGAAGAACATCACGGATGCTCCCATCCATGTGCAGAAAAGGGATAAGGCGCAGGTCTATGAGGAAGCCAGGGCACTGCTTAAAAAGATGGGGCTGGAGGACAAGGAAAATGCGTATCCGTGCCAGCTGTCCGGCGGCCAGTGCCAGCGCGTGGCCATTGCCAGGGCATTGGCGCTGAATCCCAAGATACTGTTTTTTGACGAACCCACCTCAGCCCTGGACCCGGAGCTCACCGGTGAGGTTCTCAAGGTGATTAAGTCCCTGGCAGACCTTGACATCGCCATGGTGATTGTCACTCATGAGATGGCCTTTGCAAGGGATATATCGGACCGCGTGGTATTCATGGCGGGCGGTGTCATTGTGGAGGAGGGCACGCCGGAGCAGGTGTTTGCTTCGGATAATGAGAGGACCCAGAGCTTTTTGGGGCGGTATGGGGCTTTGCTGAATTAGTTTTAAACAAAATGGTATACTCAGCCAGATATGATAAAAGGCATCCAGGACCATGACAACATGGCAGGGATGCCTTTTTTTCGATGCCGGGCTTATGGCCTCAGGAACAGGTGGTTATTTTGTTAGTACCATTTTCAGGCCGTATATTTTATTTGACAGTAGTATGCTATACTTTTAGAATCAACATTATACAGCAGTCGGAAAGGAGAAAAGAGATGTTTAAATTAGGCGCAATTACAGTGGGGCAGTCTCCAAGGACAGACGTGACAGATGACATTATGGGGATATTCCAGGGGAAGGTTGAAATTCTGGAACGGGGGGCTTTGGATGGCCTGACGGTGGAGGATATAGACAAACTGGCCCCGGATGCGGGGGAGTATGTCCTGGTCTCCCGGATGCGGGACGGCAGCCAGGTTTCGTTTTCCGAGCAGAAGATCCTGCCTCGTATCCAGGAGTGTATCGAACAGCTGGAGGCAGAGGGAGTCAAGATGATTCTGTTCTTTTGTACGGGTGAGTTTGACTATAAATTCAAATCCCGGGTTCCTCTTATATTCCCCTGCGACCTTATAAGCCGGCTGATTCCTGTTCTCTGCGGGGACAGACAGCTGATTGTGGTGACACCCACCCAGAGACAGGTACAACAGTCCCAGGAAAAATGGAGGAAATATGTAAACGACGTGGTGACAGTGGCGGCTTCCCCGTACGGGGGATGGGAGGAAATAGAACAGGCATGCAGAAAAATCAGCGCACTTCAGGGGCCTCTGGTTGTCATGGACTGCATCGGATATTCCTTTGCCATGAAGCGGGAGGTTGCAGAAAAAACAGGGAAGACAGTGGTCCTTTCCCGCACCATGGCGGCCCGGGTGATATCGGAATTGTCAGATATCTGAGACCGGACTGTGAGCTGAGAAAAGGCAAAAAGGCAAAAATGTATGCACACCAAGGACATAAGTGTATACAAAGACGACAAAAACAGAAAGAATCATGCATAATGCATATTAAAAAACTTAAATATCATGCATGATGCAATTGTAAGGATAGTGCAGTTTTGATATGATGATTAAAATAAATAATTTAGATTCTGGATGAGGACACATGAATATCATGGATAACAGGTATACCCTTACAAGGGCCGGAGAATTAAGCGATGAGCTGATCTCCATACGAAGGAAAATTCATCAAAACCCTGAAATTGGATTTGACCTTCCGGAAACAACTGCCCTTGTGGCAGAGAAATTAAAGGCATATGGAATTGAATTCAAGAAAGTAGGAAAAGCGGGAATCAGCGCGGTTCTTGGTAACGCTGAAGCGGGCGGGAAAACATTTCTTCTGAGAGCTGATATGGACGCCCTTCCCTTTGAGGAATTGACCGGTCTCACGTTTGCCTCCAATAACGGCTGTATGCATGCCTGCGGTCATGACATTCATACCAGTGCCCTTCTGGGAGCTGCCAGGATATTAAAAGAGCGGGAAGGCGAGCTGAGAGGAAGGGTCAAGCTGATGTTCCAGCCCTGCGAGGAAGATGTGGGCGGAGCTGCCGACATGGTTGAGGCAGGCGTTCTTGAAAATCCTTCCGTGGACGGCGCCATGGCCCTGCATGTGGTCCATCACAGTATGGGCAGTGTGGGATACAGTACCGGAGCGGCTTGTGCGTCCAGTGATGTGTTCACAATCACCATACACGGGGAGGGCGGACATGGGGCTGTTCCGGACAGCTGCATTGACCCTATCAACGCAGCCGTACATATCCATATGGCCCTGCAGGCCTTAAACAGCCGGGAAACCCATCCCGATGAAATGCTGGTACTGACAATCTGCGAATTCCATTCAGGAGCCGCAGCCAATGTATTTTCCGATACGGCAGTTATGCGCGGCACCATCCGCACCAGGAACCAGAAGGTGCGGGAATATGCCAGGAGACGTCTGGAGGAAATATCGTCAACAGTGGCATCCGCTTTTGGGGCATCTGCCCGGGTGGAATATCTCTATTCCGGTGTCCCGCCTATGGTAAATGACCAGGAGCTTCTGGAAGAGGCAGCGGGATATATTGACCGCCTGCTGGGACCGGGAACCTGTTATGAACTGCCAAGGATGACTGGTTCGGAGGACTTTTCGGTACTGTCACAGCTTGTGCCCAGTGTGCTTTTCTGGGTCGGAACCGGTTCGCAGGAGGAAGGATATCCTTACGGGGTGCACAATCCCAAAGTCACATTCAGCGAGGACATGATACCGGTAATGTCGGCCATCTATGCAGAGGTTGCCATATGCTGGTTAAATAATCATCCGAATTGAAGATATAAAACGATAGTTAAAGGGGACTATGTTTTGCTTTGACTATCGTTTTTTTTATAAAATTTTACAAAAGGGCAGCAAAAACAAAAAAAGAGAGGAGTAATAACTTATGAAAAAAAGATGGATGGTAAGCCTGATGGCAGTGGCAATGGCCGTATCCATGGCAGCGTGCGGCAAAAGTTCGGGGGGCGGCACAGAAAATGCAGGCAGCAGCGCGCCCGCAGGGACCACGGCAGCGGAAGCGGGGGCCAGCGGGGAGACACAGACCGCTGATGCCGGTGAGCCGGTGGACGGCGGGGTACTGACAATATCACTTTCCTCATCGCCTAAAAATCTGGATCCTGTGAAATATACAGGTACATATGAATCACAGATTATCGGAAGCGTATGTGACACACTGGTGGAGTATAACAGCAGCCTGACTGAGATCATGCCCTCTATCGCGGCTTCCTGGGAGGTCAGCGATGATGGAAAAGAGTATACCTTCAAGCTGAGGGATGATGTGTATTTCCAGCCGGGACAGTATCAGGACGGCAGGCAGGTAACGGCAGAGGATATCAAGTATTCCCTGGAGCGTTCTCATGAGCTGTCTGCTATGAACAGGCTGGACATGTTGGATCACTGTGAAGTGATAAGCGATACGGAAGTGAAATGTGTCCTGGAAAATCCCAACGCGGTTTTCCTTACTGCCCTTACCGATGCGGGCAATGTAATTGTCCCCAAAGAGGAAGTGGAGGGATGGGGAGATGATTTCGGAACCCATCTGGTAGGAAGCGGTCCATTTGCGCTGAAGGAATTCAAGCTGGACCAGCAGGCCACCCTGGTGAGAAATGAAAAGTACTGGGCACAGAAGCCTCACCTGGACGGGGTGGTATTCCGTCCTGTCAGCGACGGAAACCAGGCAGTGAATGCCCTGAGGACCGGAGAGGTCAATGTGGCTACCAGCCTTACGGGAGAGGCCGTGCAGGTGGCAAGGGATGATGACACCGTCAAGCTTTTGGAGATGCCGGGGCTTCATGTATCCTACCTGTACTTTAACATGGTAAATGGGCCTACCAAGGATCCGAAGGTCCGCGAAGCCCTGATCAAGGCTGTAAACGTGGAGGAACTGACAGGCGGCGTGTACCAGTATGGCGAGGCTGTGCCTGCATCCCTTCCGCTGCCTCCGGGCTCCTGGGGATACGACGAGGCTGTAAAGGCAGAGGTTCCAACCTATGATCCGGAAGCAGCCAAGGCGCTTCTGGCAGAGGCAGGTTATCCGGACGGATTTGATTTGAACCTGTATATTTCCAATACGCCTACCAGGGTTAAGATGGCAACCCTGTTCCAGGCATACCTGCAGCAGAACCTGAACGTGAATGTAAACATTAATACCAGTGAGTGGGGAACCTTCAGCGAGATTGGCGCTTCCGGACAGGCAGATGTGTTTGGTATGTCATGGACATGGTATCCGGATCCCTACTTCTTCTTAAACAAGCTGTTCTACAGCGGAGAAATCGGTTCCCTGGGCAACGGCCAGGGTTACAATAATCCTGAGGTTGATAAATGCCTGGAGAACGCCCTGCTGACAACAGACCAGAATGAGCGCGCAGACCTGTACAAGAAGGCGTTAGCCCTGATCGTGAAGGATATGCCCGGTATATTCTATGCCAATGAGAATGTGGAGTGGGGTGTGACGCCCAATGTCCAGGGACTGGTCCAGAGGGCTGACGGCAAGGTAAAGATCTGTACAACCGATATTAACGTATGGCTTTCAAAGTAAGGTTCGCAAGCAACGGTATTATATCAGTACCGGCTTGATGGAACCGGCACCGGGGATGCCGTCTTATGGCGGCATTCCTGTCTCAAAAGGAGTTTGGTGACATCTATGTTAAAGACTTTAATTAACCGATGCCTGCAGATCATACCAGCCCTGTTTGTGGTGGTGACCCTGACCTTCGTACTTACGAGGATGATTCCGGGTGACCCGGCCCGGGCCGTGGCAGGTCCCCAGGCTTCCGTGCAGGACGTGGAAAAGCTGCGGGAAAGCATGGGGCTTAACGAACCAATGCTGGTTCAGTACAAAGACTATGTCCTCGGCGTTTTGCAGGGGGACTTCGGGACATCCTATTCCTACAACCAGCCGGTCTTAAAGCTTGTGGCGGAGAGGATACCCAATACACTTCTGCTGGCAATTCCCTCCATAGCGGTTGCGCTTTTGATAGGCATGGTGATTGGTGTGGTCAGCGCGGTAAAGCAGGGTTCTCTGTTTGATTACATATTTATGATACTTGCACTGATTGGGGTTTCCATGCCTATTTTCTGGATGGGCCTTATGCTGGTACTGACCTTCAGCGTCCGGCTTGGGTGGCTTCCGGCCCTGGGCATGGGAACCTTTGAAAACGGCCTGGGGGATGTGATACGCCACATGGTCCTTCCCTGTTTCTGTCTGTCCACCATACCAATGGCAACCTTTGCCAGAATCACCCGTTCCAGTATCCTGGAATCCATTTCAAGCGATTCCATACGGGCCATCAGAGCCAGAGGAATCAGGGACGCCATTGTTATATGGAAGTACGCTTTAAAGAGCGCCCTTCCTCCCATCGTCACAGTCCTTGGCCTTCAGCTGGCATCCTGTTTTGCAGGCGCCATCCTGACGGAAAACGTGTTTTCCTGGCCCGGCATGGGATCACTGATGGTGGGCGCCATTGACAACCGTGATTATATGCTGATTCAGGGCGCTGTTCTTGTAATCGCGCTGGCATTTGTCCTGGTAAATCTGGCGGTAGATATTGTATACATGCTGATCAATCCAAGAGTCAGCTACGAAGGGGGTAGCTAAATGAAAAAGACAGATATAGCCGCATCCCAACCGTCTTACGAGGAGATCCTCAGGAAGGAACGGAGGGCCAACAGCGCCTGGAATAAGCTGAGACGGAATAAGACAGCTATGATTGGACTGTTCATCATTGTGATTATGACCGCCATTGCTGTATTTGCCCCGTTCATCACAGGGGGAAAGCCCAATGAGATACATCCCATTGACGCATATCTGGGCTTCTTTGAGAAGGGGCACCTGTTCGGCACGGATGAAGCCGGAAGGGATTTGTTTACAAGAATATGCTACGGGGCCAGGGTCTCTCTTCTGGTTGCAGTGGGAGCCACGGTACTGGGAGGTGTCATCGGGGTGGCCCTGGGACTTATATCGGGTTACGCCGGCGGCGTGGTGGATGCGGTCATTATGCGCTGCATGGACGGCGTCATGGCATTTCCTTTTATCCTGCTGTCCATTATCCTTATGACGGTACTGGGGGATGGTATATTCAATGTGATCCTGGCAATCGGAATTGCGGTTGTACCGCGCTTTTCCAGGGTGGTCAGAGGCCAGGTGCTCATAGTGAAAAAGGAGGAGTACTGCAATGCAGGCAGGGTCATCGGCATTTCCAATACCAGGATGCTGCTTCACCATATACTGCCCAATACAGTGAGTGAGGTCATTGTGTATGCTACCCTTAACACTGCCAGCGCAATCATATCAGAGGCATCCTTAAGCTTCCTTGGACTGGGCATCAAGCTGCCCACAGCTTCCTGGGGAAGTATTCTGAGGTCGGGAAGGGACTGCCTGAACACGGCGCCCCATATCGCAGGTATCTCAGGCTGCTTTATTTTGCTGACAGTTATCGGCTTTAATCTGCTGGGAGACGGTATACGCGATGTACTGGATCCCAAGATGAGGAGGTAGCCATGAGAGAAGAATTGAAAAGACAGGTCGGGACGTGTATAGACCGATGTTCCGGGGAGCTTACGGAGCTGGCAGATACCATCTGGAACAATCCGGAATATAATTTTAAAGAGTATAAGGCATGCCGGTCCATTACCGGACTGCTTGAGAAGCACGGTTTTGAGGTGGAGCGGGGAACCGGCGGGATTGAGACAGCATTTCATGCATTTTGTGATTCCGGAAAGCCGGGACCTCATATTGCGTTCCTGGCGGAGTACGACGCTGTGCCAGGAATGGGCCACGCGTGCGGCCATAACCTGATGGCGGCCATGTCGGCCGGAGCAGGGATTGCCGTGAAGTCCGTGCTGCCTCAGCTTAAGGGCAGTATTTCCGTATTCGGGACACCGGCCGAGGAGGGCGGCGGAGGAAAGGTCATCATGCTTGAAAATGGGGCATTTAACGGGGTGGACGCGGCTATGATAATCCATTCCGCCAATGAGACAGTGGTGAATGATATCTCATACTCCAGGACAGACATCATCGTGGACTTTTTCGGAAAGGGAGCCCATGCCGCTACCTGGCCTGAGGAGGGCGTCAGCGCCCTGGATCCCCTTCTTCTGCTGTTCCAGCATATCAGCCAGATGAGGCTTCGCTGGAATGGGCAGGGAACTATTTTAGGTATCATATCCGAAGGCGGAGAGGACCCCATCCACATTCCGGAACACTGCCAGGGGAAGTTTACAGTGCGCTCGTTCAGCATGAAGACCAAGAAGAAGCTCCTGGGAGATTTTCTGGAGGCCTGCGAGGCCGCAGCCAGGATGACCGGTACTACCTGGCAGTGGAAGGAAGACGGCTACACATATGAGGACATACGCAACAATCCGGTTATAGAGAACGTCCTGGCAGAGCAATTTACCCGGCTGGGAGAAACGGTAATGCCAAGAAGAAAGGAACTGGGAATCGGATGTACGGATGTGGGTAATCTGACCCATGCCTTTCCGGCCCTCCAATCCTATGTCCAGGTGGTTCCCCTGCTCCGGGGACACACAAAGGAATTCGAAGATGCCTGCAAAAGTCCGGACGGACACAGGGCGGCCCTGACTGGCGCCAAGGCACTTGCCATGACTGCGGTGGAGCTTTTATCCGACGACAGCCTTATGGAACAGGTGGACAGGGCCTTTCAGGATATGAAGAAGCAGTATGAATGAGAGGTGAGGATATGGAAGGACAGAAATTATTGACAGTAAAAGACTTGAAGACGTACTTCTATACCTCCGGCGGAGTCAGCAAAGCCGTGGACGGAGTCAGCTTTGAGGTGGAAAAGGGAGAAATCCTGGGCATTGTGGGCGAGTCAGGTTCAGGCAAGAGCGTTACGTCCAGCTCCATCATCCATCTCCTGCCGGCCAAGACAGGAAAAATCGTGGGCGGGTCCATTGATTTTAATGGTACGGATGTCCTTAAGCTGAGCCAGAAGGAACTGCTGGAATTCAGGGGGAAGGACATATCCATGATCTTCCAGAACCCTATGACATCCCTGTCGCCGGTCTTTAAGGTGGGGAGCCAGATGGTGGAGATGATATGCGCCCACCAGAAGGTCACCAAGGCAGAGGCCAGGAACATGGCAGAGGAGGCGCTGAAACGGGTTGGGATTCCCGATGCCAGACGGCGGATGGAGGCGTATCCGTACGAGCTGTCGGGAGGTATGTGCCAGAGGGTTATTATAGCCATGTCCGTGTGCAGCAAACCGCAGATGATCATTGCGGATGAACCCACCACGGCCCTGGATGTGACGGTCCAGGCACAGGTACTGGATTTATTAAAGGAACTGCGCGACAAATACGGCACAGCCATCCTGCTGATTACCCATAATCTGGGAGTTGTATGGGATATGTGTGACAGCGTGATTGTTATGTACGCGGGCAAGACAGTGGAGTATGCTCCCTGTATTGATTTATACAATCATCCCCTTCATCCTTATACATGGGGGCTTTTGGACTGTATGCCCAGACTGAGCAGCAATTCTAAGGAGGAACTGTCCACAATCGCAGGCACACCGCCTGATTTGAGGCTTACCGGGGTAGGCTGCAACTTTGCCAACAGATGCCCTTACGCGCAGGAGCGGTGCAGGACGGAGGTGCCGGAGCTGACAGAAGTATCGCCAGGCCACCGTGTTGCCTGCCACCGGCAGACAGGCGGAAACAGGCTTGTCAGAAATGAGGTGACGGAAAGTGGAAGATAGGAAAGTGATATTGAAGATTGAACATCTGTGCAAGGATTTTGACATAAAAGCAAAGTCTTTTACCGGCAAGGCCTTAAAGCTGCACGCCCTTTCCGACATCAGCCTGGATATCTACGAGGGTGAGACCCTGGGTATCATCGGTGAGTCAGGCTGCGGCAAGTCCACTCTGGGACGCTGCCTGGTCAACCTCCATCCCATCACATCAGGAAAGCTGGTTTATGACGGAAAAGAGCTGAACCGTCTCAGGAAGAAAGAGCGCCAGGCCCTGAGCCGGGAGATACAGATGGTATTTCAGGATCCCTATTCTTCCCTGGACCCCCGCCATACGGCCGCGGATTCCGTGGAGGAACCCATGATTGTCCACAAGACGCCTGCCACTGCCAGGGAACGCCAGGAAAGGACCATAGGCCTGTTCAAGGAAGTGGGACTTGATATGCAGCATTTAAACCGATATCCCCATGAGTTTTCTGGGGGACAGCGCCAAAGGCTGAACATTGCCAGGGCCATTGCCAGTAATCCCAGAGTGGTCATCTGCGATGAACCGGTATCGGCTCTTGACGTGTCCATACAGGCCCAGGTCATTAACCTGTTTAAGAAGCTGCAAAAGCATTTTAACCTTACATATATTTTCATATCCCATGACCTGAGCGTGGTGAAATATATCAGCGACCGCATCGCCATCATGTATCTGGGACGGCTGGTGGAACTGTGTGACAGTGACTCTATCTACCACAATCCCCTGCATCCGTATACCCAGGCACTTTTGTCCGCCATTCCGCCGGAATCCCCGGAGGAGGAAAAGGAACGCATTGTGCTGACTGGTGAGGTACCCAGCCCAATCGGGGAACAGAAGGGATGCCCTCTTGCAAACCGCTGTCCACGGTGTATGAAGCGGTGCAGGGAGGAACTGCCGAAACTGCTGCCCCACGGGGACACGGACCACATGGTAGCCTGTTTTCTATATCAGAACGAACGCGACTGACGGAGGAAAAAATGAGAAAAGAAAATTTAATCAGCATGGTGGAAGATCGGAAAGATGAACTGATTGACCTGGTTTCCCGGCTTATCAGGATTAACAGTGAGAATCCCACAGGAACCCAGAGGGAAGTGGTGGATTTTGTTGAGAAATATCTGGAGAAGGCCGGCATTGCCTATGAGGAAACCGGGGAAAACCCGGATTATCCCTGCGTGGTGGCCAGGATGGGCAGCGATGACGGCTACAGCCTGATTTTTAACGGACATGTGGATGTAGTCCCGGCGGGAGACCGAGGGTTATGGGATTTTGATCCTTTCTGCGGTACGGTCACTGACAGCCAGATATTGGGTAGGGGAACCTCCGACATGAAGGCCGGGGTGGCCGGAGTCCTTTTTGCCATGGCTCTGTTAAAAGAGTCCAATGTCTGCCTTAAGGGAAATATACGGCTTCACATTGTTTCCGACGAGGAGAGCGGCGGGGAGTACGGCTCTGCGTGGCTGTGTGAGCACGGATACGCCAAGGGAGCAAACGGATGCCTGGTGGCGGAACCCACCTCCATGGCTACCATTGAGATTGGCCAGAAGGGGGGAATGCTGCTGACAATCCGGGCCCATGGCAAGGCGGCCCACGGAAGTCTTGGGAATTATAAGGGAGAGAATGCAATCCTTAAGATGGCAAAGGTCCTTCCGCTGGTAGAAAAGCTTACCAGGATAAGCGGGCATTTTTCAGACAGGCAGTTAAAGCCTCTGGCAGACTCAAAGATGATAGCGGAGGATAAGAATGAGATTCCGGGTTTGGGAAGTGTCATAGATCATGTAACCACCAATATCGGACTGATACAGGGGGGAACCCGCCACAATATGGTGCCGGACTGCTGCGAGGCAGTGGTTGACTGCCGTCTGCCCATAGGTGTCAGCCAGGATGAGATTGCTGCCTGCGTGGATGAGATACGCAGGGAGAGCGGAGTGGATGGGGTTGATTTTGAGCTGAATTACCGCTCCGAGCCAAACTTTACGGATCACGAGGATCCATTGGTCCTTGCGGTAAAGAAGAATGTGGAGGCATTTTTAGGTACTCAGGTGGTGCCAGCTTACCAGTGGGCTTCCAGCGACGCCAGGGATTACCGGCGTCAGGGTATTCCCACGATCCAGTTCGGGCCGTCCAATACAGTGGGGATCCACTCTTACAATGAGACAGTGGAGATAGAAGATGTGGTGACTGCCGCCAAGGCATATGTGGCAGCGGTGTGCGATTTAATGGGAATTGAATAAATACCAGGAGGAGATATGTCGTGTTAATCAAACAGTTATTGGAAGTGTATGATGTTCTGGATGACAGCAATGCCAGCGGAGAAACGGTTGAGGCATACTTAAGAGGAATCAGGAAGGATGCGGATATCCACGTATATCCGCTCGTTGGGCCAAAGGGAAAAACCGATATGGTCAAAGTCAGGATTCACGGAAGCAGGGGAAAGACGTCCGGAGGAGATGCGCCCACACTGGGGCTTTTGGGACGCCTGGGAGGATTGGGAGCAAGGCCGGAGCGAATCGGATTCGTGTCTGACGGCGACGGCGCCCTGGTGGCATTATCCCTGGCTGCAAAGCTCTTGGATATGCAGAATAAGGGCGACATACTGGAGGGTGACATCATTGTATCCACTCATGTGTGTCCCGACGCGCCTACAAGGCCCCACAAGCCGGTGGCATTTATGGATTCACCTGTGGAGATGGCCCAGGTCAACAAGGAAGAGCTGAGTGATGAGCTTGACGCGGTCCTGTCTGTTGACACTACCAAGGGGAACCGGATTATCAACACAAGGGGATTCGCCATATCACCTACGGTTAAGGAGGGATATATTCTGAAGGTGTCTGAGTCCGTTCTGGACATTATGCAGGCCACCACCGGGCGGCTCCCCTATGTATATGCCCTGTCTGTCCAGGATATTACGCCCTATGGCAATGATCTGTATCATTTAAACAGCATCCTGCAGCCTGCAACGGGAACAAAGGCGCCGGTTATCGGAGTAGCCATCACCACAGAGGTGCCGGTGGCTGGATGTGCTACCGGAGCCACCCATATCACGGACTGTGAGGAGGCCGCCAGATTTATGCTGGAGGTAGCAAAAGCTTATGCAAGAGGGGAATGCAGCTTTTACGATGAGGACGAGTTTACAAGAATCAGGAAGCTGTATGGGAATATGAACCACCTCCAGACATTAGGCAAAGAAGCATAGCAGGCTTATGTTATGTTTCCCTGAGCAGATCGTAGGCGCATAGTCCCAGATAGAAGCTGAAGATTTCGTCCATGGCTTCCAAATCGGTGCCTAGTATACGCTTTATCAGATTCAGATGGTCTGCCAGGGTATTGCGGTGGATGAAGAGCTGTCTGGAGGTCTCGCGGATGACCATACGGTTTTCCAGGTACATGCGCAGGGTGTGGACCAGGCAGGTTCCGTTTGCCTGGTCGTAATCCACCAGCCGGACGATGGTGTCGTTATATATTTTATTCAGGTCGTGATGGTTCAGGTTCCTCAGGAGATGATAGGGAATCTGACGCAGATAGGAAGCCACAGCCTTTTGGGGATTGAGGTGGGACTGCATATTGATGGAGATTAAGCTTTCCTCAAATGCGGTGCCGATTGTCACCAAACGGCTGTGGCTTCTGCTGACCCCTCCCCGCACCCACTGGCGCAGGCTCTCATCCAAAGATTGGTACAGGTATTCCGCTGTCATCTGTGCCTGGTTCACTGCCTCCAGGTTGGAGATGCTTTTCTGGAAGAACAGAAATACAATCACATAATCATTGTAAAAACTCAGGAAGTACTGCTGTCCCGAATTTTCCAGAGCAGTGCTGAATTTATCGTATACCGTGCGCATCAGCCGTTCCGGGCTTCCCGTCTGCTGGATTTCGTAGGCAATGCAGACACGCTTGCAGTCATAGGGAAAGGAGTAGGTATTGCACACTATCCTTATTTCTTCGCTGGACTTGGAACGCATGTCCGACAGCATGGAGAAAAAAGGAGCAAAGTGGTTGGTGGAGGAAAAACGCCTCTGATTCACCTGGATGGTCTCAAGCTCGGTTGACAGGATGGGAAGACAGTTTGTGATGATAGAGACTATGTCATCCGAAAGGGGGGCAGCGTTAATGTCAGCGCAGAGGTAATACCTGCCGCTGGGGATAGGAAAAACGGCAAAGGGTATGATTTGTTTGTTGATCCAGAACCTGCGCGTATTGGAAGCCTCCTTATCGCTGTCAGCCTCCTTGCCGCTCTCTGCATTCTTGGATTTATCGGGCCGGATCACTACACGGCTGGAGGTTTGTAGGAGATTGGCATAGGAATCCGGAATATGGAAATACACGGATTTGTCATTATAGTCGGTTATCAGAATGATGGAATCCGTGTAGGAGGACAGCATGGACAGCATGGAGCTGATTCCGCTGTTGCTGGTGAAAAGCTGGCAAAATTTGCGGGTTTCATTGATGACAAAGGCCTGGTTGGAGAGCTGCCTCAGTTCCAGTTCACGGAATATGACACGCATAATATCAGAGTAACTGTGGTAGAAGGGAACTGCAATCAGAGGAAGGCGGTACCTGGCCGCTTCTTCTATGAGAAACTGGGGGATGGTGTCGTAAAAACGTTTTATTTTTATGCACAGCGCGGTGCAGCTGACATCGTGGAGCTCCTTTAGCAGCTTTTTTGTCAGTGCAATGTCTTTATAAAAAATAAAGCCGGTCGTCAGGACCAGTTCGTTTTTTTTAATCCAGGGGACGCCTTCCGGATTGTCAATTACGTTGACTCCGGTAATGGGATTTCCCAGACAGTCCTCATCTCCGAAGAATTCCAGATTATCAATTTCAGGGCAGTTTAAAAACCATCGCAGCGTCAGCACAGGGTCATTCATAAACGGGGCTACCTCCTTTCAATCTTCTAAAATATTATAGCATCTGGTACTGGCTGTTACAAGAAAGTTTTTCCCAAGGAAGTTTGGGCTAAAGAAGTCCGGGGCATACTTACAAAAAAGGAAGGTACTGCCATGGAACTGTCACCCGCAGCCAGACGTCTGGTCATACTCCTGTGTCTCCGGCATCTGCCCGGGATTCTGGGCATGGGATTGTCCGGAGTACTGGTTATGATACCGGGAAAATTAAGGGAATCTTTATTGAAATTAACAGGATATGATGATAAGCTTCATAGGTAATCTGATATAAGACGGGAGGAATTGCAATATGAAGAAACATTCATTGATGATAACAGCAGCCGCTCTGGCTGCGGCGATGGTGCTGGGAACGGGCTGTGCCAAAAAACCAGCGGTGGAGACATCTGAGACAGTTACCAGCCAGGCTTCTGCTGAGGAGACCACCAAAGCGCCTGAGACAACGGCCAAGGCACAGGAGACAACGGAGCAGGCGGCTGAGGCAAAGGAAGTATACCATATGCTTCAGGGCACCGTTACAAAGGTGACAGCGGACGGTTCGGTGTTCACCCTTCAGGCGGACGACGGCAGGGACTATGATATCAGCCAGTCCGACATCCGGGACGTGGAAGTGGAGATTGAGGAGGATGTGCAGATAGCCATTGCATATATAGGGGAGCCCCTGGGCAGCCTGGAGGACGTGACCCTGGTGGTGGCCCTTCCGGAACAGGAAGAGTGGAGTATTCTCACTGAGAAAGGAACCACCACGGCTAACGCGATGAGCAGCTTTACCATAAAGACAGACGACGGACAGGAGTTAAGCTTCTTAAAGGATAACTGCCCCATTGAGGAAGGGGCCCTGGCAGGTGACAGCGGGGATAAGGTGACTGTGACCTATGTGAATTCCCAGGGAGTAAACTATCCGGTGGAGATTAAAGGAACGAAATAGACAGGCTGCCGCCACAATTTTGCGAAAAACCCTTGCAAAATAAGTGTTTTCCCTGTACAATCTGATATTGAGTAAACAGCGTGAGAGGGGCCGTACATGACCCCTCTTTTACTAGAAATATCAGCAGATACCAGAAATATCAGCGGAACAGATTAAGAAGAACAGATTAAGAGAAAGGTAACGAACATGATTAGTACAAGCAACATATCTCTTCGCGTGGGCAAGAAGGCATTGTTTGAGGATGTGAATATCAAATTCACCGAGGGCAACTGCTATGGACTCATCGGCGCAAACGGTGCCGGAAAGTCCACATTCCTTAAGATCCTGTCAGGCCAGTTGGAGCCTACCAGCGGCGATGTCATCATCACTCCCGGACAGAGGCTGTCCTTCCTGCAGCAGGACCACTTTAAGTATGACCAGTACACGGTCCTGGATACGGTCATCATGGGCAATAAGAGACTGTATGAGATAATGAAGGAAAAGGAAGCCATCTACATGAAGGAGGACTTCACGGACGAGGACGGCATCAAGGCCGCTGAGTTAGAGGGTGAATTCGCCAACATGAACGGATGGGAGGCAGAGTCAGATGCTGAAAGCCTTTTAAACGGACTTGGTATTGAGCCGGACCTGCACTATGCGCAGATGGGATCCCTTCTGGGCGCCCAGAAGGTAAAGGTACTTCTGGCCCAGGCCCTGTTCGGCAACCCCGACATCCTGCTTCTGGATGAGCCTACCAACCACCTGGACCTGGATGCCATTGCGTGGCTGGAGGAGTTTTTGATTAACTTTGAGAATACAGTTATCGTGGTATCCCATGACCGTTATTTCCTGAATAAAGTCTGCACCCAGATAGCTGACATTGACTACGGAAAAATCCAGCTGTTCGCAGGAAACTACGACTTCTGGGTAGAGTCCAGCCAGCTGATTGTGAAGCAGATGAAGGAAGCCAACCGCAAGAAGGAAGAGAAGATTAAGGAGCTCCAGGAATTTATCCAGCGCTTCTCCGCCAATGCGTCCAAGTCCAAGCAGGCCACTTCCCGTAAGCGCGCCCTTGAGAAGATTGAGCTGGACGACATCCGTCCTTCCAGCCGTAAGTATCCGTACATTGATTTCCGTCCTTTCCGCGAGATTGGCAATGAGGTCCTGACCGTGGAGCACTTAAGCAAGACCATTGACGGCGAAAAGATACTGGACGATATCTCCTTCATTCTGGGCCGCGAGGACAAGGTTGCCCTGGTAGGACCAAATGAGCGGGCCAAGACCGTGCTCTTTAAGATTCTGTCCGGTGAGATGGAGCCGGATGAGGGTAGCTATAAGTGGGGTCTTACCACCTCGCAGGCTTATTTCCCCAAGGATAACAGCGCCGAGTTTGACAACGACGACACTATCGTAGAGTGGCTGACCCAGTATTCTCCTGAGAAGGACGTAACCTATGTCCGCGGTTTCCTGGGACGCATGCTGTTTGCCGGCGAGGACGGAGTAAAGAAGGTGAAGGTTCTTTCCGGAGGTGAGAAGGTGCGCTGCATGCTGTCCAAGATGATGATATCCGGCGCCAATGTGCTGATGTTGGATGAGCCTACGGACCACCTGGACATGGAGTCTATCGACGCTCTGAACCGCGGTATGATTAAGTTCCCGGGCGTGATGATTTTCTCCTCCCGTGACCACCAGATTGTGCAGACTACTGCAAACCGTATCATGGAAATCATTAACGGCAAGCTGGTTGATAAGATTACCACCTATGACGAGTACCTTGAAAGCGACGAGATGGCACGTAAGAGATTTACCTTCACACTGACTGAGAGTGAAGAGGCAGATGATTAATATAGTGGCAGTGACAGGGCGGCAGGATGGATAAATCCTGCCCCTTTTCAGTCATTTTATGAGTATGGAGCGGATTAAGAGGAGGACAGATATGGAAAAAATTACAAGTTTTACCATTGACCACAATAAGCTGCAGCCTGGAGTCTATGTATCCAGGAAGGACCAGGTGGAAGGGGGAATGGTGACCACCTTTGACCTGCGGATGACCTCGCCCAATGAGGAGCCGGTGATGAACACCGCAGAAATGCATACCATTGAGCATCTGGGGGCAACCTTTTTAAGGAATCACGGCACCTTTGGCAAAAAGTGCATTTACTTCGGACCCATGGGGTGCAGGACCGGTTTCTATCTGCTTCTGGCAGGGGATTACCAGTCCGCGGATATCCTGCCCCTGATGGTGGAAATGTATGAGTTTATCAGGGATTTTCAGGGGGAGGTGCCCGGGGCGTCGCCAAAGGACTGCGGCAATTATCTGGATATGAATTTGGGCATGGCCAGATACCTGGCCGGGAAGTACCTGGAAGTACTGTACCATGTGGACCAGTTCCCGGAATCCAGGCTGGTATATCCGGAGTAGGCAGCTGTTTGAAAACGACACAGGAACATACCGGAAACCCATTCCCGGACCATGTTCCGGAGAGGAGCCATAAAGAATGACTAAGTTGATTTCGTGGAATGTAAACGGCCTCAGGGCCTGCGTAGGTAAAGGCTTTCTGGATTTTTTCAGGGAAGCGGAGGCAGATGTATTTTGTATACAGGAAAGCAAGCTTCAGGAGGGGCAGATTGAACTGGACCTGCCCGGCTATCACCAGTACTGGAACTACGCCAGGAAAAAGGGATATTCCGGCACAGCCATGTTCACGAAAGAGGAACCCGTGTCCGTGTCCTATGGCATCGGCATGGAGGAACACGATACCGAGGGGCGTGTGATTACGGCAGAGTTTCCTGAATATTATGTGGTGACCTGCTATACCCCCAATTCACAGGACGGCCTGGCTAGGCTGGATTACAGGATGAAGTGGGAGGACGATTTCCTGGCATACCTTAAGAAACTGGAGGAAAACAAGCCTGTGGTATTCTGCGGGGATCTGAATGTGGCCCACAAGGAGATTGACCTTAAGAATCCCAAGACAAACAGGAAAAATGCCGGCTTTACCGATGAGGAGAGGGGCAAGTTCACAGACCTTCTGGCAACAGGCTTTGTGGACACGTTCCGCTATTTCTATCCGGACCTGGAGGGGACTTACTCCTGGTGGTCCTACCGTTTCAGCGCCAGGGCCAAGAATGCAGGGTGGCGCATTGACTATTTTTGTGTATCAGAAAGCCTTAAGGATAGACTGGTAAGCGCATCCATCCACAATACGGTTATGGGTTCAGACCATTGCCCGGTGGAGCTGGTGATTGAATAAGAGGAAAAGACGATGAATCTGGTTACCATTGAACATTTGACAAAATCATACACGGAGAGGCTGCTGTTTGACGACACGTCCTTCTCCATCAACGAGGGGGAGAAGATTGGGCTGATTGGCGTCAACGGCACGGGCAAGTCCACTCTCCTTAAGATTGTCGCGGGGCTGGAAGATGCGGACAGCGGCAGCGTGGTAAGGGGCCGCAGCCTCTACATACGCTATCTGTCCCAGATCCCGGAATTCGCGGAGGGGGATACGGTGCTTGAAAGCGTTATGCGGGAAAATGCCGGGGAAACCCACTACAGTTCTGCGGACGAGATGCAGGCCACGGCCAAGAGCATGCTTAACAAGCTGGGTATCATAGAACACGATGCCCTGACATCCACCCTTTCCGGCGGACAGAGAAAGAGGGTGGCCTTAGCCAGTGTGCTTATGAGTACAGCGGACCTTCTGATACTGGACGAGCCTACCAACCATCTGGACAGCGGTATGGCTGACTGGCTGGAGGAATATCTGAAAGCCTTCCGGGGCGCCCTGCTGATGATTACCCATGACCGGTACTTCCTGGACAGCGTGGTGGGCCGCATTGTGGAGCTGGACAAGGGAAAGCTCTACAGCTACCAGGCTAATTATGAGGGCTTCCTTGCCCTGAAGGCGGAGCGCATGGAGATGGCCGAGGCATCGGAGCGTAAACGGCAGACCATTCTGCGCAATGAGATTGCCTGGATGCAGCGGGGAGCCAGGGCCCGTTCCACCAAGCAGAAGGCCCATATACAGCGGTATGAGGAGCTTCGGGACCAGAAGGGGCCGGAATATGACCGCAACGTGGAGCTGGAATCCATAGCCAGCCGGTTAGGCAGGACCACGGTGGAGGTGAAGGATCTGTGCAAGGCTTACGGGGACAAGGTGCTGATGAAGGATTTCACCTACATTTTCCTGAAAAATGACCGTGTGGGTATCATCGGCCCCAACGGAAGCGGAAAGTCCACCCTGATGAAGATGCTGGCAGGCTGGGTGGAACCGGATTCCGGCACCATCCAGATAGGACAGACCGTGAAGATGGGGTATTTTTCCCAGGAAAATGAGGCCATGGATGAAAGCCTTAAGGTTATCGACTATATTAAAAATGTGGCTGAGTACGTAAAGACAAAGGACGGCAGTATCAGCGCCAGCCAGATGTTAGAGCGGTTTTTATTCCCCTCCGGTATGCAGTATACCTCCATAGGCCGCTTATCAGGCGGGGAGAGGCGGAGGCTTTACCTGCTGCGTATCCTTATGGAGGCGCCCAATGTGATACTGTTGGACGAGCCCACCAATGACCTGGATATCCAGACACTGACCATATTGGAGGACTATCTGGATACATTTCCGGGCATAGTTATAGCCGTATCCCATGACCGGTATTTCCTGGACCGCGTTGTGAACCGAATCTTTGCCTTTGAGGGACAGGGAAAGGTGACCCAGTATGAGGGCGGATTTACGGATTATCAGATTGCCTGGTCCGCCAGACATCCCCAGGAGACAGGGGAGCAGAAGGGCGTAAGAGCCGGGGACAGTGATGAAAACGGGTCCGGCCTCCCCATAAATCGGAATAACTGGAAGCAGGCCGCAGGCGGCGAAAAGAAGCGCAAGCTTTCCTTTAAGGAACAGCGGGAATGGGAAACCATTGAGGCGGATATCGCGGCTCTGGAACAGTCCATCGGAGATTTGGAGCAGGAGATTGGAAAATCCGCCACCAACTATACCAGGCTCAATGAGCTGATGGAGGAAAAGTCCGCCAGGGAAGCACAGCTGGAGGAGAAGATGGAGCGCTGGATGTATCTTAACGAGCTGGTGGAGCAGATAGAGGCGCAGAAATAACAGCAGGCACAGTATGGGAGCTGGTTATCAGACGGGTTGTATTTTTCTGATAACCAGTTCTTTTTGTGCATAAAAAGATGACGATTTCTGCCAGGGAGTGTTGATTTATTGACAAAATATCGAATTAACTATATACTTTTCTTATCGTGCTTATGACAGTTTCAAATAGAAAATCCACTTAAAAACAGTTGTTGATAATTCAGAAACAGTGGTCTTGGGAAAGGCGGTAACAGCTATGATGAAGGGATTCCGGATAGACAGGAATGATGGAAGGATATATGCGATGGGAGTGACTGCTGTCTCCGGAGGGGTGCATTTTTCTTTCCCCTCTAAGGGAGAGACCTGCGCCGTTATTTTATATAGGAAAGGGGCCAAAAGCCCCAAGGGTAGAATCGAATTTCCGGTAAATGCCAGAACAGGGGATGTGTGGGGCATGACTGTGCTGGGAGACTTTTCCGGCCTGGAGTACGTGTACGAGGTAGACGGACAGCAGATGCCGGACCCTTACGGGAGGAAGTTTACTGGCATGGAGCGCTGGGGAAGCCTGGCGCGCCGGGACAAGCCGGTCCGCACGCCGGTGGATACAGAAGGGGGCGCGTACGACTGGGAGGATGATATCCTACCCTGCATCCCTTATGACCAGTGTGTGATTTACCATATTCATACCAGGGGATTTACCAAACATGCCTCCTCCGGCCTGGAAGGAGACAGCAGGGGAACCTTTAAGGGCGTGGCGGAGAAGATACCCTATCTCAAAGACCTGGGGATCACCACTGTGGAGATGATGCCCCCGGTGGAGTTTGAGGAGTTAATCATACCGGAGCGTGTGGACGGAAGTCCTTTTGCAGCTGAAGAACCGGACGGAAAGCTGAATTACTGGGGATATACCAGAGGGTATTATTTTGCGCCTAAGTGTGCCTACAGCAGCGGACCTGTGAGGGAGCCTGAACGGGAGTTTAAGGATATGGTGAAGGCCCTCCACAGGGCAGGACTGGAACTGGTTCTGGAATTATTCTTTGACGGGAAGGAAGCGCCCTCCTATGTGCTGGATGTGGTCCGCTTCTGGGCTCAGGAATACCACGTGGACGGCGTCCGGCTGGTGGGCTATGCGCCTGTGAAGCTTTTGGGCGAGGATCCGTACCTCAGCAGGCTGAAGCTGTTGGCGCCCGGGTGGGACGGTGTGGAGCCGGGGCAGGAAAAACATCTGGCTGAATATAATGACGGGTTCATGATGGATATGCGAAGCTTTCTGAAGGGGGATGAGGACCAGCTTAACCGTCTGGTATACCACATCCGTCATAATCCCGGCCAGGTGGGCGTTGTCAACTACATGGCTAATACCAATGGCTTTACCCTGATGGACATGGTGTCCTATGACACAAAGCACAATGAGGCCAACGGGGAGGAGAACCGGGACGGAACAGACTACAACCAGTCCTGGAACTGCGGAGTGGAAGGCCCCAGCAGAAAGAAACGCATCATGCAGATGCGCAGGAAACAGATACGCAATGCCCTGCTCATGCTGTTTTTAAGCCAGGGAACTCCTTTGCTTATGATGGGGGACGAATTTGGCCGGACCAAGAAGGGAAACAACAACTCCTACTGCCAGGACAATGATATATCATGGCTTAACTGGGGCCTGTTAAATTCCAACAGCAGCATCCATGAATTTGTAAAGCATGTAATTCAATTCAGAAAGGAGCACTCCGTGTTCCATATGGAGAAGGAGCCGGCCCTGATGGATTACCGCTCCGTGGGGCTGCCGGACGTGTCCTACCACGGCCTTAAGACCTGGTGTCCCATGTTTGACCGTTTCCTCCGCCAGCTGGGTATATTATACTGCGGAAAATACGGTAAAAAGCCGGACGGAAGGGAGGACGACTACTTCTACGTTGCGTTTAACATGCACTGGGAACCACATGAGTTTGCCCTTCCCAACCTGCCGAAGGACTATAAGTGGCATACGGCCTTTAATACGGACGAGGACCAGGTGAACGGCATGTATCCCGGGGGCAGTGAACCGGTTCTGGAGAACCAGAAGTCCATAATGATTATGGCAAGGACCATCGTGGTTCTCATGGGAAAGGAGGTTCCCGCGCAGAAGAAAGCCTCCAGGGGAAAGGCAGCGGGAAAAGGCGAAAGAAAGGAAGAGGAAGCAGATGATACTGTCAGAGGAAATGATACGGTATATAGAGAGCCACAGGCAGGAGGCTTACAGCCTTCTTCTGGAGCTGGCCAGGATACCGGCGCCCTCCAACCATGAAGAGAGGCGGGCTGAATTCTGTCTGAACTGGCTTAAGTCCCAGGGCGCCAGGGGCGTATATATTGACCAGGCCCTTAATGTGGTGTATCCGGCGGATGTAAGCCAGGACAGGCCGTTGGATGTGTTCATGGCCCATATGGATGTGGTGTTTTCCGATGAGACAGAACTTCCCTTAAGGGTAGAGGACGGACGCATCTATTGTCCCGGCGTGGGAGACGACACGGCATGTCTGGTATGTCTTCTGCTGGCAGGGAAATATATAGCCCGGCATGTGGATTCTCCCAGTTGGAGGGAAATCCGGGGGGAGGATGCCCCCGGACTTCTGCTGGTGTGCAATGCAGGGGAAGAAGGTCTGGGAAACCTGAAGGGAGTGCGTAAGATCTGCGAGGACTACGGCGGCAGGATAAAGAGCTTTTGTACCTTTGACAGTTCTCTTTCCAGCATCGTGGACAGGGCGGTGGGTTCCAAGCGCTTCCGGGTAAAGGTCCGCACCCGGGGCGGTCATTCCTACAATGACTTTGGCAATGATAATGCCATAGCGGGACTGGCGTCCCTGGTGGGGAAGCTTTATAAAATCCAGGTGCCGGAGGGCGGAAAGACAACCTATAATGTAGGTATGATATCAGGAGGGACATCGGTTAATACCATTGCCCAGGAAGCCGAGATGCTGTACGAGTTCCGTTCCGACAAAAGGGAGAACCTGGAATATATGGAACGGCAGTTCATGGAGGTACTTGACCGTGCAAAGGCAGAGGGGACGGACGTGTCTTTCCAGGTTATAGGAGTCAGGCCCTGCGAAGGCCAGGTGGACCCGGCACAAAAACAGGCCCTGACAGACTGGGCCCACCGGGTGGTTGAAGAAATGACCGGACAGGCGCCCAAACACCATGCCGGCTCCACGGACTGCAATATCCCGCTGTCTTTGGGGATTCCAAGCGTGTGCGTGGGAAGCTTCCGCGGCGCAGGGGCCCATACCAGGGAGGAATATGTGGAGACAGATTCCCTGGAGGAAGGCTATAAGGTGGCATTCGGTATGATTTTCGGAAGAAGGGATTGATTTTAAGGACAGGCGGTAAAGCTTTCTCGCCCCGGCTGTGTATGGCCGGTCATAATGATTCTTACTAATTCATAGATTTAGAGTGGGTACTCTTATGGAGTGCTCCCGGAAACAGCGTATGCATGCGCTTCCGGGAGCATTTTTATATCTGTTCACGCGGCGTCTGGCGGATACCGGGGAAGCAGACGCACATTAGCGCAGGCTCATAAGAACCATGAATTAGGTAAGAGGGGAGAGACAGATGGCAGATTGGTTTGAACAGCCGGAGGCAGAGGTGTTAGCCGGGCTGGACTCCGGAAGGCAGGGAATTGACAGCGGGCAGGCGGAGCAGCGTCTTAAGGAATATGGGGAAAATGTATTGGAGGAGGCAGGACGGCTCCAGTGGTGGCAGGTATTTCTTGCGCAGTTTAAGGACCTTTTGGTCATTATCCTGATCGGGGCGGCCGCAGTGTCCATGCTCACAGGGGATCCGGAGAGCGCCATGGTCATATTTGCGGTCCTGCTGCTAAATGCAGTGCTGGGAACGGTCCAGCACCAGAAGGCGGAAAAATCCCTGGACAGCTTAAAGCGGCTTTCCTCGCCTGAAGCCAGGGTCCTGCGGGACGGGCGCAGCATGACCATACCGTCCGCCCTGGTGGTACCGGGGGATATCCTGCTGCTGGAGACCGGCGATATGGTGGCCGCGGACGGACGGCTGCTGGAGGTGTACGGGCTGACCGTCAATGAGAGCTCCCTTACAGGGGAATCCCTGGGGGTGGAGAAACACACCGGGGCGGTGAAGGCGCGGGAGGGAACCGTGGCATTGGCCGACCGGACCAACATGGTATTTTCCGGTTCCCTGGTGACCTCAGGCCGTGCCGTGGCAGCGGTAACAGCCACGGGAATGAATACGGAAATCGGTAAGATAGCTGTGCTGATGAACGGAACCAAGGAACAAAAGACCCCGCTTCAGGTAAGCCTGGACCGGTTCTCCGGACATCTGGCCATTGCCATCATAGCCATCTGCGGCCTGGTGTTTTTGCTCAGCCTGTACCGCCGGGAACCGGTGCTGGATGCCTTGATGTTTGCCGTGGCCCTGGCAGTGGCAGCTATACCGGAGGCGCTCAGCTCCATCGTCACCATTGTCCAGGCCATGGGCACCCAGAAAATGGCAAGGGAACAGGCTATCATAAAAGATTTGAAGGCGGTGGAGAGCCTGGGATGCGTCTCTGTTATCTGTTCCGATAAGACGGGAACCCTGACACAGAACCGCATGGATGTGGAGCAGGTGTACGTCAACCACACGCAGCAGCAGCCGTCATGGCTGGAAAATGAAAAGAGAAGGAGCGATGTCAGGCTCCTGCTTATGGGGGCGGTTCTTAATAACAACGCCTCCGGCCAGGACGGGGACCCCATGGAGACAGCGCTGTTTAACATGGCAAGGGAGGCAGGGCTTATCCCGGAACAGGTTCGGCTCCAGAGTCCCAGAAAGGGGGAGATTCCCTTTGACTCCCGCCGCAAGCTTATGACTACCGTAAATGAGATAGAAGGACACGATATTGTCTTTGTCAAGGGAGCCGTGGATGTGCTGCTGAAAAAATGCACCCGCCTGGCTAATCCGGCCGCCGGCCAGGGGACAGGGTTAGCCGGCCAGGGGACAGGGGCAGCCGGTCAGAGGCCGGGGGAATCCGGCCAGAGGCCAGAGGCAGCCATACCCTGCCGTACCTTGTCGTCCTCGGACCGCCAGAGGATACTGGACCAGAACAGCCGCTGGTCTGCCAGGGGACTCCGGGTCCTGGCTTTTGCATGCCGTCCTTTCAATGAGGAGGGAAAGGAGCACGGTAATTCCGGCTTAGCCGGGGCAAAAGCAGGGAACAGCCAGGAACGCTCATCCCTGTCAGGAAGGCTGGAGGATAATCTGGTGTTTCTGGGGCTCACTGCCATGATGGATCCGCCCAGGCCGGAATCGCGCCAGGCAGTGGCCAGCGCCAGGCAGGCAGGCATACGCCCTGTGATGATCACAGGGGACCATAAAGTGACCGCCATGTCCATAGCAGAGCGGATCGGCATATTTACGCCGGGCAACATGGCGGTGACAGGGGCGGAGCTGGACCAGATGGAAGAGGAGGATTTGAACCGGAGTCTGGAACACATTTCAGTCTATGCCAGGGTATCGCCGGAGCACAAGATACGTATTGTCAAGGCATGGCAGAACCGGGGACACATTGTGGCAATGACCGGAGACGGTGTCAATGACGCCCCGGCCCTTAAGAAGGCCGATATCGGCGTGGCCATGGGAATCACGGGAACCGAGGTGTCCAAGGATGCGGCGTCCATGATATTGGCGGACGACAATTTTGCCACCATCATAAAGGCAGTATCCAACGGCAGGAATGTGTACAGAAATATAAAGAACTCCATCCAGTTCCTTTTGTCAGGCAACATGGCAGGCATTTTCTGCGTATTATACACATCCCTTCTGTCCCTGCCCCTGCCCTTTAAACCGGTGCATCTGCTGTTTATCAACCTTATAACGGATTCCCTGCCGGCCATTGCCATAGGGATGGAACCGCCGGAGGAAGGTCTGTTAAAGGAGCCTCCCAGAAATCCAAAGGAGGGCATCCTCACGGCGTCCTTTATACGGGATATCCTGGTCCAGGGAGCCCTGATTGCGGCAGCCACCATGTGGGCCTATACCACCGGACTTCATGAGGGCGGTGCGGGAAGGGCCTGTACCATGGCATTTTCCACCCTTACCCTGGCCCGGCTGTTCCACGGATTCAACTGCCGCAGCAGCCATTCCATCATACGTCTGGGGCTGGGAAGCAACCTGTACAGCGTTATGGCGTTCCAGCTGGGCGTGGTTCTTCTGGCAGCGGTGCTCTTTGTGCCGGGCCTTCAAATCATGTTTGCCGCAGCCGATTTAAGCCTGAGCCAGCTTACCACCCTGGCGGCGGCCGCTTTCCTGCCCACTCTGGCAATCCAGATACATAAGATACTCCGGGAGTCTATTTATTAGGCAGAAGGGCTCTGACAGGGGGAAGGGCGATTTCTGAAATAATGGCAAAATCGTAGAAAAATTCGGAAAAATGTGATAGAGTAAACATGAGATACACGTAATGGTATGAGCAGGAGGGCATTATGAGACTAGTTACATATGAAATCGAACACAAATCCGGACTTGGAGTCATCAGCAGGGACGGAAGCTGGGTCTATCCCCTTGCTTCCCTGGATATGGATTATAAGACCATGCAGGAGCTGATAGAGAACATCAGCGAGTCGGAGAAACAGCTGCTGGAGTATGTGTCCGGCCAGGACCCATATAAGGTCAGGGGGGCTGCCCCTATTGGGGAGGTAAGCCTTTTAGCCCCGATTCCCCACCCTCGGCAGGATGTTATCTGCCTGGGAATCAATTACATGGCTCACGCTGAGGAATCGGCCAGATTTAAGAAGGAAGCATTTGACGGGGAAAGGCCCCATGCCATCTATTTTTCCAAGCGGGTAAACCGTGCCACGGATCCCGGGGCAGGCATCCCAAGCCACAGGGATATTGTAACGGATTTGGATTACGAGGCAGAGCTGGCAGTCATCATCGGCCGCGAGGCATCCCATGTCAGGGAGGAAGATGTAAAGGACTATATATTCGGATATACTATCATCAATGACGTCAGCGCCAGGACCCTGCAGACACGGCATAAGCAGTGGTATTTCGGCAAGGGGCTGGACGGCTTTCTGCCCATGGGACCATGCATAGCCACTGTGGATGAATTGTCCTATCCGCCCAAAGTACAGGTACAGTCCAGGGTGAACGGCGAACTTCGCCAGGACAGTAATACGGAGCTGCTCATATTTGATATCAGTCACATTGTAAGCGAACTTTCCCAGGGCATGACCTTAAAGCCAGGAACCATTATTGCCACGGGAACCCCGGCAGGAGTGGGCATGGGCTTTGACCCGCCGAAATTCCTGGTTCCGGGAGATGTGGTGGAGTGTACCATAGAAGGGATAGGTACCATCGCAAACAAAGTGACAGACTGAAAGGAGACAGATGAAAATGGATTATTTACCTATGACAATACGCAGACAGAAGAACATTGCCCTGATTGCCCACGACCAGAAGAAACGGGAACTGATACAGTGGTGCGGGGAACATAAGGATATACTGTCCAGGCATTTCCTGTGCGGGACCGGCACAACGGCCCGTATGATTACGGATGCAACCAACCTGCCTGTAAAGGGGTATAACAGCGGCCCCTTGGGCGGCGACCAGCAGATTGGGGCCAAGATTGTGGAGGGAAAAATTGATTTTGTGATTTTCTTTTCCGATCCGCTGACAGCGCAGCCCCATGATCCGGATGTTAAGGCTTTGTTAAGGATTGCCCAGGTGTATGATATTCCCATTGCAAATAACAAGGCCAGCGCGGATTTCATGATTACTTCTCCCCTTATGGATGAAGAATACGAGCATGATGTGGTTAATTTCAGACAGAATATTGCTGACAGGGCAAATACCCTTTAGAAGTAGGATATACAGCAGGCATGCTGATATCAGACCGAAGAATGAATAAACTTACAAGGGGGCAATCATATGGAACAGAAATTATACGATTTGATGGACTGGGCAGGGATTGAAGAACTGGTGTATTCGGAAGCATCCAATCCCCATGCCATGCTGGGACCCCATCTGACAGAGGATGGACTTCTGATTCAGGCGCTGGTACCCACTGCGGCTGAAATCAGTGTGAAGATTTCCACCACCGGGAAGAAATATCCCATGGAGCTGGCGGACGAGGCTGGTTTTTTCGCGGCCCTGATACCACGCAAGAGCAAGACGCCCTATACCCTGGAGGTCACCTATGACAACGGGGTGACGGAGGAACTCTGTGATCCCTATTCATTTGCTCCCCAGTACCGGGAAGAAGACCTGAAGAAATTTGCAGCGGGCATCCACTATACAATTTATGAGAAAATGGGCGCCCATCCCATGACCATTGACGGGGTATCCGGCGTGTACTTTTCCGTGTGGGCGCCATGCGCCATGCGCGTCAGCGTGGTGGGGGATTTCAACCTTTGGGATGGAAGACGCCATCAGATGCGCCGCCTGGGCGAAGGGGACGGCAGCGTGTTCGAGCTGTTCATTCCCGGTCTGTATGAAGGTGAGATATATAAGTACGAGATAAAGACAAGGGCAGGGGAGCCTATGCTGAAGGCTGATCCCTATGCAAACTACGCAGAGCTGCGTCCCAACAATGCCTCTATTGTATGGGATATTGATAAATACACATGGAACGACAAGTCATGGATGGATCAGAGGGCAAAGACAGATACAAAGGACAAGCCCATGAACATATATGAGGTCCATCTGGGCTCCTGGATCCGTAAGGAGACGGTCAGGGATGAGACAGGACAGGACCTGGCGGGTTCCGAATTTTATAATTACCGGGAGCTGGCCCCAAGGCTGGCGGAATACGTAAAGGATATGGGATACACCCATGTGGAGCTCATGCCTGTGATGGAGCATCCTCTGGATGAATCCTGGGGTTATCAGGTAACAGGGTATTATGCCCCTACCAGCCGTTACGGTGCTCCTGAGGATTTCATGTACTTTATGGACTATATGCACGGACAGGGAATCGGCGTCATACTTGACTGGGTGCCGGCCCATTTCCCAAGGGATGCCTATGGAATGGCTGTGTTTGACGGCACCTGCGTCTATGAACACATGGACCCCAGGAAGGGCTCCCATCCCCATTGGGGCACTCTGATATACAATTACGGCCGTCCCGGCGTAACCAATTTTCTGATTGCCAATGCGCTGTTCTGGGCGGACAAGTACCATGCGGACGGAATCAGGATGGATGCGGTAGCTTCCATGCTCTATCTGGACTATGGGAAGAATGACGGTGAATGGGTGCCTAATATATACGGAGGCAATGAGAATCTGGAGGCAATGGAGTTCCTGAAGCATCTGAATTCCGTATTCAAGGGCCGAAAGGACGGCACGGTCATCATCGCGGAGGAGTCCACTGCATGGCCAATGATTACAGGCGATCCGAAAGAGGGCGGCCTGGGATTTAACTATAAGTGGAACATGGGCTGGATGAATGATTTTACCAACTACATGCGGTGCGACCCTCTTTTCAGGAAAAACAATTATGGGGAGCTGACATTTTCCATGCTGTATGCCTACAGTGAGGATTTTGTGCTGGTATTCTCCCACGATGAGGTGGTTCACGGCAAGGGTTCCATGATTGGCAAGATGCCGGGTGAGACCCTGGAAAAGAAGGCCGAGAACCTGAGGGCTGCCTATGCCTTTATGATGGGGCATCCCGGCAAGAAGCTGCTGTTTATGGGCCAGGAATACGCCCAGACGGCTGAATGGAATGAGGGCGCGTCCCTGGAGTGGGGACTTTTGGAGTATCCTGTTCACAAGAACATGCAGGATTATGTGAAGGCGCTTAACAGGCTGTACCGTGAGCACCCGGCTCTGTATGAGATGGATTATGATCCCGATGGTTTTGAGTGGATTAACTGCAGTTACCAGAATGAGAGCATGATTATATTCCTGCGAAAGAGCAGGAAGAGTGAGGAAACCCTTCTCTTTATCTGCAATTTTGACAATATGGAGCATGAGAAATTCCGTGTGGGCGTTCCCTTCCACGGCAAGTATAAGGAGATATTCAACACTGATGCCAAAGACTTTGGCGGAGAAGGCCGGGTCAACGGGCGTGTCAAGACATCCCGGAAGCTGGAATGGGATGAAAAGGACGATTCCATTGAAGTCTATATACCGCCGATGAGCGTCAGCATCTACACATGCACGCAGGCGGAAGAATCCGAGAAGCCTGAGGCAAAGAAGCCTGGAGTTAAAAAGGCAGCAGATAAAAAGCCTGCGGCCAGAAAAGCGGCATCCGGAAAAACAGCGGCTAGTAAAACAGCGGTAAGCAAAACAGCGTCCCCAAAGAGGATAACTGCTGTGGCGCAGGAGACAGAAGGCGCTGCAGTTGCAAAGGATGTACAGAAGCCTATGGCTGCGTTCAAGGCAGGGCAGAAGCAGATAATCACAACCAAGGAAGAGCAGAAGCAGATAGGCACGTCCAGGGAAGAACAGAAGCAGATAGGCACGACCAAGGAAGAGAAGAAGCGGATAGGCACGACCAAGGAAGAGAAGAAGCAGATAGGCACGACCAAGGAAGAGAAGAAGCAGATAGGCACGTCCAGGGAGGTGCAGAAGCAGATAGGCACTTCCAGGAAGAAGCAGGAGCAGATAGGCACGACCAAGGAGGAGCAGAAGCAGATAGGCACATCCAAGGAAGAACAGAAGCAAATAGGCACATCCAAGGAAGAGCAGAAGCAGATAGCCACGTCCAAGGAGGAGCAGAAACAGCTAGGCACTTCCAGGAAGAGGCAGGAGCAGATAGCGACGTCCAAGGAGGAGCAGAAACAGATAGGCACTTCCAGGAAGAGGCAGGAGCAGATAGCCACGTCCAAGGAGGAGCAGAAGCAGATAGGTACTTCCAGGAAGAAGCAGGAGCAGATAGCCACGTCCAAGGAAGAACAGAAACAGATCAGCACGTCCAAAAAGAGCCGGAAGCAGATCGGGACAGCTAAGAAGAACCAGAAGCAGATAACCGCTTCAAAAACCGAAGGCAGTGAAACAAAATAGGTGATTGGGAATAACTGGAGCGCAAGGCCGGGGGCTTTGCGCTCCCTGTTATTATATGGTATAATGGCGAAAGACACTGACCGGACCATGGGCATTCCAGGAGGGATGGCAGGGTGAAGGATGCTTGATACGGTTACGCAGAGCGCAAATTGGACAAACAGCCGGAAGAAAGCAGGTTTCAGACACATTCTGGTGCGATTGGGGTGGGGTATGTTTTCTTATATTAAAAATCAGTGGCTTTCAATCTCGTTGAAGAAAAAGCTGGGTGCATTTTCCGTGGTTGTCATTTTGGTAATGGGTCTGTCCATTGCCTTCAATATGCTGGTCATGAATTTTTCCCTGGAGAGTTTTAACGTGATACTCAATGACAATTCCCTCTGCTATGATGTGCAGGAGTCCATGGAGCAGGAAGCGGATGCCTTTGAACTCTATGTGAGGGAGCGGTCCTGGGAGAATGCAAAGCAATACAGGCTGGCCTGTTTTAAGACGGAGAGCAGTCTGGAGGCCCTGCCCTTTGACTATGATGTCATTGGGCCTGAGCGGTATGCCAGGACATGGAATATTAAGAATGGCTATGAAGGCTACCAGACTTTCCGGGACCAGGTCCTTCACATGGACCAGTCGGATGAAGGATTTGTGGAGCAATTGTACAGGGTATATGGAATGCAGGGTTATCTGCAGACTTACGCCAGAAGACTGATGCAGTCTACCCTGAAGGAGGGAAAGCGCAGCTACCAGGAAAAGGTTCCTCTCCTCTATGACCTACCCTACATGATTATGGCCTGTTCCGTCCTGATGATTATTACGGTTATCTGTCTGACCAAGCTTCTGTCCAATACCCTGATTGCCCCCATGGTAAAGCTGGCCCACAGCTCCAGGGAGATAGCGAGAAATGATTTCGGCGGTGAGGACCTGGTGGTGGAGAACCGGGATGAGATGGGAGAGCTGGTACAGGCATTTAATAAGATGAAGCATGCCACAGAGGGGTATATCAATACTTTGAAAGAGAAAAACGAGATGGCGGAGCGTCTTCATAAGGAGGAGGTGGAGCGCATCGAGATGGAGAAACGTCTGGACGCGGCCCGCCTGGAACTGCTTAAGAGCCAGATTAATCCCCATTTCCTGTTTAATACCCTGAATATGATATCCTGTATGGCTAAACTGGAGGAAGCCCAGACCACAGAGCGGATGATATCCAGCCTGGGAAATCTCTTCCGCTATAATCTTAAGACCTCGGAGCAGATTGTGCCCCTGGAGCGGGAGCTTAAGGTGGTGCAGGACTATATGTACATACAGCAGATGCGTTTTGGCAGCCGTATCAGCCATGACCTTAGGGTGGAGGTGGACGGCAGCGAGACCATGATACCGGCTTTTACCCTTCAGCCGCTGGTGGAAAATGCCATCATACACGGCATAGCCAGGAAGGAGGAGGGAGGGAGGATATTTTTAAGGATATGGAAGCGGAAGGACAAGATAGTCATTTCCCTGGCTGACACCGGTGTGGGGATGGAGGAAGAGGCGCTCAAAAGGCTTATGGATGCCCTTAAGGGACACCGGACAGCCAGGGTGGGAATTGGGCTGGGGAATATATATCAGAGGATTAAATCCATGTACGAGGATGGGGATTTGAGAATCTACAGCAAGGCAGGCAAGGGGACCGTGGTACAGATTATCCTGCCTGCCGCCCGGGAAGAGGACTATCAGAAGATATAAGGGGGGAACGGATGTTGCGTTTACTGATTGCGGATGATGAGATGATTGAGAGGCAGGTCCTTTATAAGACGCTGCAGAAAAATCTGGGGGACAGGTGCCGGATTTTCCAGGCAGCCAACGGCAGGGAAGCCCTTAAGATCTATGAGGAAGAGAAGATACAGATTGCCATTCTGGACATCGAGATGCCGGGCATAAACGGCATAGAAGCTGCCCAGCAGATCCGGCAGGCCGACAAGGACTGCTGCATCATATTCCTGACAGCCTTTGACGAGTTCTCCTATGCAAAAAAGGCCATCACGGTAAGGGCCCTGGATTACCTTCTGAAGCCTTACGACGAGGAGGAACTGATGTTAGTGGTGGAGGAAGCCATGCATATTGCGGGGGAACACCGGCAGGATGAAGGGGATGGGGATGAAAATGAAAATGAAATTCCTGCGCCGCCAGACACAGAGGAACCGGAGGACGGAGGACATGCCCGTCTGTCAAAGGTTACATCCTTAATCAGCCAGTACATACATGAGAATTATATGTTTGACATTTCCATGCAGGATGCCGCAAGGGCCATGAATTATTCAGAGGCCTATTTCTGCAAGCTGTTCAAGCAGTGTTTTGACCAGAATTTCACATCCTACCTGACACAGTACCGGATAAAGGAGGCCAAGAAGATGCTAAGCCAGCCAACGGTCAATGTGAAGGAGATTGGAAGGGCAGTGGGCTATGGGGATTCCAATTACTTTGCAAAGGTGTTCAAGCGCATAACGGGACAGAGCCCCACAGAGTACAGATTGTCTATTTTCCAGAAGGGATAAAGATTGTATAAAGACCATATATGTGATATTTGCATAAATGGATGGGAGAAACAAGTTAAAATCCTACTATGATTCACAAAAATTTACTATGTTCAGAAACGCAAAATACTCTTATAATAAAATCAGTGTTAAGAAAACATAAAAATATCATGTGAAAGCATGAAAAAAGTATGATCTCTCGGAATCTTGAGTGATCATGCCAGCAAAACTCTGGCATTGAACTT
>NZ_JAJCHK010000040.1:0-53408 GCF_020554465.1 Enterocloster sp. 210928-DFI.2.20 | reverse complement strand
GTGGTTTTATGATATCTGCCAGATGGAAGCGTATCGTCAGCAGCAGAGGGAATTTAAAGTACGGGTTCCTACTGGAAACCACTTTATAACATATTTGAAGAGGAGCATATCCCGATTATGGTTGTTAATGCACAGCATATCAAAGGTGTTCCTGGACGCAAGACAGATGTAAAGGATGCAGAATGGATTGCTGATTTGGTACGTCATGGATTAGTAAAAGCAAGTTATATACCAAATCGGGAACAGAGAGAATTGCGGGAAATAACCCGTTACCGTCAGGAAATGATAGAAGAACGTGCCCGTGAATTAAACCGAATCCAAGCTGTGCTGGAAGGCTGTAACATTAAATTAGGCAGTGTTATTACTGATATTAGCGGAAAAAGCGGGATGGCCATTTTAAAGGCAATTATATCTGGAGAAACAGATCCCGTTGTTTTAAGTGATTTGGCAAAAGGGCGGGCCAGAGATAAGCTTGAAGAAATACGCAGGGCTCTGCATGGCCGGGTTTTAGAACATCAACAACTAATGTTAAAACATCAACTTTTGCATATAGAAAGTCTTACCTCTTTAATCATGGATTTAGATGAAGATATTAAAAAAAAACAGATTCCATAAATTGGGCGATTGAGGATTTGGATGCAATTCCGGGAATTGGGAGACAAAGTGCAGAACGAATTCTTGCAGAGACAGGAGTAGAAATGGAACATTTTCAAAATGAATCCCGTTTTAGTTCATGGGCAGGTCTTGTACCGGAATGCAAAGAAAGTGCCGGCAAAAAAAATGAGCAGCCGAATCCGAAAAGGGAATAAATATTTGAAAGCAACTTTAGTGGTATGTGCCCGTGCAGCCATACGAAATAAACAGAGCTACTTATATTCGCGATACCAACGAATAGCAGCAAGAAGAGGAGGGAAGCGAGCGTTAATAGCGATTGCCCATACAATGTTAACAGCCATTTATCATATGCTAAAAGAAAAAGTTCCTTATTGCGATTTAGGGGCAGATTACTATACGAATATTCAACATGATAAATTAATAAAAAGGAATCTACGTTCATTAGTATACGGTAAACCATGAGTACTGGCTTTTTTTCGACCGCCGTTTCCGGCGGCCAGGTCTACACATTGGTTGATTTAGACTTGCTCCGGCAGATCTCAAGTAACTGATCTGACCAGGGAAGTAGTTCTTCTATAAAGCTGTAATCCGTGTCATCCTGATGGTCTTTCAAAACTGTCAGGACATGGGCCAGATAACGGAACGGATTCAGGTTATTCGCCTTTGCTGTTTCCGTTATGCTATAGATGATCGCGCTGGATTTCGCGCCATCGATACTGTCGATCAGCTTCCACGCATGTTTATGCAGACAGAAGCTGCGGAGCGCTCCTTCTGTTACGTTGTTGTCAAGAGGGACTTCACCATCATTCAGGAACTCTCTCAGGGTCTCTTCCTGATTGATACAGTAATTGATTCCTTCCAGTGTTTTCCCTTTGGAAAGACGACCAGAGGATTGAACCTCTTTTGTCCACGCAAAGAAAGCCTCCACCAGAGGTTGGACTGTGATCTGCCGCTGTTTCTTCCGATCATCCGGTTTCAGATCAGATAATTGATTGTCCAAATGATAGATGGCTCCAATCCGCTTTAGTGCCTCATACGCAACAGTATCTTTTGCGGTTTTTTGTGCCGCTTTCGGAAGGGCTTTTAAAGCATCCGAGAAATACCGTCTTGTATGTGTCCAGCATCCGGCAAAAATAATATCCGGATTTTCCCGATCCAGCTTCCTGTAAGCGGAATAGCCGTCGCAGACAACCACGCCTGCGAAGCCCTTCAAAAATTCTCTTGGGTGGTCTGCTTTTCGGGTACGCTGATATTCGTACAGGATGATCGGCGTGTCTGTGTAGAGCTTACCGGTGCGGTAGACCCACATATAGCTCTTGCTGTTTGCGGGGCGTCCGTCTTTCGATACCATGACCGGGGTCTCGTCCGCCTGCAGCACATGGAAATGATATAACTCTTCATGGAAATAATCATAAAGAATACCCAGATACCGGTCCGCACATTGGATCATCCAGTTCGCCATCACCTGCTTGGAAATGTGGATGTCATTCCGCAGGAATTCCTGGCTGATCCGGTACAAAGGAAGCCCGTTTACATACTTGGCATTCATGATACTTGCCGCCAAAGAGGAAGTCAGGATGCTGTTTCGGAGCAGATCTTTAGGACGGTCTGCCTTAACGATCGTCTGATTGTCCCTGCCGGCATAGACAGCTACATGATGCTCTTCAACTGTATACACAGCGGGTTGAACACGGACTCTTTTGTAGACTTCATCTGGAAGCCGCTTCCATCTGTCCTCCCCAAAGAGTTCCTGTAGTTTTTCGTCCGAAAGAGTATGAGGAATCACTTCAACTGGAAGATCCTTTAAATCTTCCTCACGTTTCCCTTTCTTTTTTCGACGGCTGACCTGGATCACATCTTCTTCGGCAGGCTCAACGACATAAAGTGTTTCTGTCAGAGCTTCTGCTTCGTTAAAGATGAGTTCCAGTTCTAACTGGCCTGCGATGACATCCAGCCTTTCAGTAGAACGCCCATAGCGTTTATTGTTTGTGTCAGCGATCTGCTCGATCAGTCGCTCCATGTTTGCATTCAGCTGGCTCAATTGATCCTGCATGGACAGGATCACTGCCATGAGTGTTTCCCTGCTGAAGCTATTCAGTTCTTCTGGTGAGTAGAGCTTTGACATGTTTGGTGCTCCTTTGTTTTGCTGGAACTATTGTACCGCAAAACAAAAGAAAAAGCGAACCACACAAAAATATCTTTCGTCATTCTCACTATTAGATAAACACTCTGAAAAGCCGAAAAACTATTAGTTTTTTCTGTTTTTCAGAGTACTTATCCACACGGCAGCTTGCTGCTGGTAAGTACTCCATGATTGAATGAATGCAATAAGGCCCAGTTGTGGATAACTTCCAATCTTCCCTAGGCGGTGAAGGTGAAAAGATTTTTGATTTTCTCCGTTTTGCACAATGCCTTACAGGAGATCCTTGGGATGTACTTCCTGAATCGGATGTCTTGAGACAATCTCCAGCCCCTGCATCAATGCCTGATATTGTTCCGGTGTGATCTCCAGTGCCTCTTCTTTTGTACGGGGCCAGCTGAAACCGCCAAGCTCCAGCCTTTTGTAAAGGAGAAGAAATCCGTCACCTTCCCATACAAGCCCCTTGATACGGTCACTGCGTCTGCCGCAGAAGAGAAAAAGAATATCCTTTTCATATGGATCCAGCTGAAAGTTGAACTTAACAATGGATGCCAGTCCATCGATTCCGCGACGTAAATCTGTGTATCCTGCAGCAATATAAATCTTTCGAAATCCGGTTGCATTATTCAGCATCCAGGATGCCTCCAATCCGTGAAAGGAGCGCGTCTGAAACGGAATTCGATATTTCCAGGACGATATCTCCTTTTCGGATTACGAGATCCGGATGGAAAACCGGAGCTGTGTTCTGAGGAGATGATGGAAGCTTGATCTCGGTAAAAGAGACCGTCCTCTGAGTTGCCGGCACTAGCGCCAGATCAGGTCCGACAATTCCCAGCAATGATGCATTCTGGGAATTCTCGAAAGCTTCCTTTCGCAGGATCCTCTGCCAATAGAAGAACTGCTTTTCTGAAACCCCATTAGCTCTGCACCAGGCAGTTTTAGGCATCCCGCTGTTTATGCATTCATTCATGATTTTGGTCCAGTGCTCTGCACGGACCTAATGTGTAATCTTATCCATAGGGACAACTCCTTTATAAAACTTGTAGTTTTCTGGAGTTATTATCTCATGGATAGATAAAACTAGCACGGTACTAGTGATTTACCGTATACGTTCATTAGAAAAGTTAGGGGTAGATGTAATCATTCAGCCGAAATAAATCCTCTCAAATTTTATCACGGGTAAAGGAATAAGCCCGCCAAAAGGCGAGCTTATTTAGAATGTTTGTTTATAGGTTATCTCTGATTTACGTTTTCAGGACACCCCCTTTTTTACTAATCCACTCTCTATATCGTACTGGATCCAGCGTCTTTCCTCGATGATTTTTCAAACCATCCATAACAGCCATCTTTAAAATCTTCAGCCGTACTTTATGATATCCTTTATACTTTGGTTTAATCGCCGCAGCAATCATAAGTTTTAATATCTTTAACGTAATAATTGTATATGCCATCGTCCTGATTATTACATTGTTTTTAAATTCACGAATTAGAAAATACTTGTTACGTATAGAATAATACTCCTTCCACCATACATCCGGAGACATATAATTATTACTTAGAGGCGGATCTTGATGTTCTATTATCGCGCTCTTAACCACATACATTCCAAACTTTCTGGAAACACGATATGTATATTCAGTATCATCTCCATAAATAAACAAACTGCCGTCAGCAATACCTACCGTCTCCACTGCCTTCCGTGAAAACAACGGGCCTACAAATGCATTGGCATCTACCTGAACAACATCCCCTAGCTCTTCATACTTATGTACAATTTGCCTTTCAGACAGCATCCATCCCTCTAATCTTTTATGATGGTAAAACTGATACTCTCTCAAATCAATCCCGTAGATAAGAGGGCACATTCCTCCCACATTTGGAAGCTGTTGCTGAAAATCAAGTAACTGTGCCAAACAGTCGGGACGCGGATATGCATCATCATCCATAATCCAATACCAATCTGCATCATAACGTTCCCTGGCGGCTTTCATTCCAGCCTCAAACCCGCCTGCTCCACCAGTATTTTCTGAAAGCCAAAGAACATCGATGCAATTATACTTGTCTGCAAATTGTTTGAGGATTTCTTTCTCTCTAATTCTACTATTATTATCTATGACCAGTATTTTATAAACAGGTTCTGATTGCTCTAGTAATGACACTAAACATCTAAATAATGTACCTGTCCGATTATAGGTTACCGTTATTGCAACTATTTTTTCCATATACACCTCAAAATAAACCTATCATATCCAATGTTTCCTGTGCAATTATCCCATGCACCTCCATTGAAGGATGCCCAGCGCTAACACCATTTTCTATATAGAAAATACTGTTTTTATACTGATAATAATAAATAAAAGCACCTTTTGTTTCCTGAGCAAAATCATTAACAATATCTCTTATTACACAAGAAATCCCATTTCCCATTACTCCATAAAATACATAAATATATACTGTAGAATTATTTAAACACACTTTTTCTTACAGTTTCTTAGTATTATCCTTAAAATATTGGTATTAAATTCTGACTCTGTTCAATATGAGGATTTATGTTCGTCATTATATAATATGGGAAACCATTATTGTTTAACCCCCCCCCCCCCCCCCCCCCACCACTCAAAAAACTGTTAACAAACGAATAAAATAAACATATTCTCTAAGAATCCCTTTCGTAAACGCTCAATAGTCAGCACCTTGACAATTATGGGGCCGCAGTTATACGTAGCCCGTTGAATCCTACTTTTTGGGTTTTCGTATGTGCTCCGGTAGTTTCTCTGACCATTGAAGCAGATCTTCCAGAAAATTTCTGTCATTGTCAACTGCGTGCGTTGGAAGCTCGGTCAGAAGATACTCAAAATAATCACATGGCTTAAGATTGTTTGCCTTCGCTGTCTCGGCAATACTGTATATAATCGCAGAGCTGGCTGCTCCGTTCAAGGTGTCGATCACCTGCTAGTTTTTTCTTCCCTACACAGAATCCACGGATAGCTCTTTCGCTGGCATTATTGTCAATTGGAACGTCTCCTTCTGTCAGGAACACGTTCAGATACCGCTCTTAATTTAAGGCATAGGTAAAGCCTTCCCGGAGTTTTCCGTTTGCCGGCATATCATGGTCATGCAGTTTGAGATACGCAAACTAGACATCAACCCGTGGTTTGATAATTACCTATCGCTGCTTAAGCCGTTCTTCCGAAGAAAGTTCTTTTAGCTTTCCTTCTTCACGATAGATTGCCTGGATCTGTTTCATGAACAGGTAGGATATGGACTTCTTACGTCCTGATTCCAGAATTGTTTTCATGACTTCGTCAAACCGACAGCTCGCATGACCCCCGCAGCTTGCTATGGTAAGCTCCTCGATTTCCTTTTCCAGGGTGTGGTATACCTGGCAGCCGTCTGTTACACAGATACCGGTATACCCCTTTTTTAAGGCTCTTGGATGGGATACATTTCTCGTTTTCTGGTATTCATACAGCACACTCTGCCTGTCTGGATTCATAAAGCCGGAACGGTACACCCACATATAGCTCCTGCTTCCGGCCGGGCGCCCATCACGGTTTACAAGAACAGGAGTCTCATCTGCCTGAATAACATGGTAACCATAGAGGAGATTTTGAAGATAATCATGGAGAACTCCCAGATACTCTTCACCAAGGCGTATCATCCAGTTTGCCATGGTCTGACGGGTAATGGCCAGGACCATACCGCTCGAATTCTTTTTTCAGACGATAGAGCGGAACTGCATTCACATATTTACTGTTCACGACCGCAGCTGCCAGTGACGCAGAAACAAGACTTCCATGATGCAATGCGTTTGGATGAGCCGCTTTTTTCATATGACCATCCCTTTTGCTGGTATACACACTGATATGGTGCTCCTCCACTTCTGCCTTAGCCGTTACAAACTGATAGCGTTTTATCACTACATCCGGAAGCTGCTTCCATCCGTTTTCGCCGAATTCCATGACCTGTTCCTGCTCCGTCATGTAGTAAGAAATCACATGAGTAGTAAGTCCTAACAGTTCCCTTTATCTTACCTTCCGTATTCGTCACTCCAAGGAGCCTTCCATAGATTTCTTTTAACTCACTGCGGTTCTTCCCGTAGATCGCTCTGTATATTTCATCCTTAACCTCCTGCGCACTGTCAAATAGATGGACCACCGACTGGTGGATACACTTCTCCATATGGAACCTATCTAACACGTAATGGGCTTTCTCCAGCACTTCACACCCCACCTTGAGCCACAGTGCTCCGTCCCCTGCTATGTATACACGTTCCAGATAATTCGCATCATAGGATACATAGATATAATCCCTTACTTCTTCCAATGGACGTTCATTCTCCTTTCCTGGATACAGTCTACAGAAATAATATTTTCCTGTCAGGCGGTACCGTTTGTTTTTCGCTTTCTCACCGCTTTCTTCTTTTATATCCTCATATACACACACCAGCTTGCGCATCAGCGTATTTATTTTCCTTCCACTCCGGTCATGCTCTAAGTCCCCTTTCTTTTCATAAAACTGGGCTGCCACATGATCCTCATCCGCGTCTATATGCAGGCACCGGATACTTCCAAAGAGCATCAGCAACTCCTTCTCCTGGCCGCTGCGATCCACCACATAGGCTTCCTGGCGTCTTGCACTGTTCCGGATGGTCTGATCCATCATCTCCAGGGTCTCAACCAGAATACTGCGTACCAGATTCAGGCTCTTACCATGCAGCTCCCTTCCATATATGTATCAAGATCTATCGTTCTTTCCACAAATTCCCTCATGTTTTTTTAATTTCATAGGTTTCTTTTTCGGTAAAGTTCTATATGATTATTCCGGGGCTCTTTGAGCCACTTGTCCGGACTTTGAGAACCACCGTTCCGGAGAATGGGAGCCACAGATTCCGGTAATTCCGAGCTACTTTTGGCTCTATTACATATAGTTTCCTTTATACTGTAGACACCCACTTTTGTGTGGATATAGATAAAGGAGGTCACCACTATGACCCAATATCGTGAAATCCTTCGCTTAAAATGCCTGGGATTCAGTGAGCAGAACATCGCACACGGTTGCGGAGTGTCCCGAAATACTGTCGTTAAAGTCAACAAAAAGGCGTCGGAAATAAATCTTCCCTGGTCATTGGATTTTGACATGACCGACAGTGCCCTTGAGGAACTTTTGTTTCCTAAAGATAAGTCAGCCACCAAGCGACGGATGCCTGACTTTGATTACATCCGTAAAGAACTGTTACGGAACGGAGTCAACAAAAAACTCCTCTGGGTGAAATACTGTGAGGAATGCCGCATGAACAGAGAAAAACCACTCATGTATTCCCAGTTCTGCTATTGCATCCAAAAGGATGAGGAAAAGCGCAGAGCAACCATGCATATCCAACAGAAACCCGGTGAACAGATCGAAGTTGACTGGGCGGAAGAGCCTGCCCACATCATGGATCCGGATACCGACGAGATAACAGATGCATGGGGTTTTGTAGGAGTTTTGACCTACAGCCAGTATGCATTTGTAAAGGCATACATGGATGAAAAGACAACTAACTGGCTCAAGGCACACATCCATATGTTTGAGTTTTTCGGCGGTGTTACACCAATGATGGTCTCCGATAACTACACAACTGCAGTAAATCATGCAAAGAGCGACTGATATACCACTGCTTTGAATACCACATATCATGAGATGGCAGAGCATTATAATCTAGCCATCGTTCCGGCAAGAGTCCGGAAGCCCAAGGATAAACCGAATGTTGAAGGATCTGTTGGAAAAATATCCATATGGATCTCAGCAGCCCTTCGAAACGAGCAGTTTTTCTCTTTGTCAGAGTTAAATGCAGCTATCAGAGAAAAGCTGAATGCCAATAACGCTCGTAAATTCCAGAAAAAGGAATACATCAGGCTGAGTTTATTTCTTGGGGAAGAAATACCATTACTGGCTCCGCTGCCTGCCACACCCTTTGAACTTGCCGAGTAGAAACAAGCCACTGTGCAGTTCAACTATCACATCGCAGTAGAGAAGATATTCTATTCCGTGCCTTATCAGTATATCATAAATAAGGTTGATGTGCGTATAACAGATACAACGATTGAAATTTTTTATAATCACAAACGAATCGCCTGCCGCCGCAGGCTCTATGGCCGAAGCGGTCAGTATTCCACTGTTACGGAACATATGCCGCAAGATCACCAGAAATATCTGGAATGGAACGGCGACCGTTTCCGCAGATGAGCAGATTCGATTGGAATTAACACAAGTAAGGTTGTCGATGGAATCCTTACCTCCGGCAGGGTTGAATAGCGGTCCTACAGAAGCTGTATAGGACTGTTGAGGCTGGTAGAAAAGCATTCACCAGCAAAATTATAACAGGCATGCACAAAGGCACTCACCTATTCAGGTAAACCCAGCTACAAAAGTATCAATAATCTGCTCGCTGCCATGAAGGATGAATCTGATTCCTCATCAGATGATACCGTTCCTTCTAAGGCGGAAACAAAACCACATGGCATTACAAGAGGTACCAGATACTATGGAGGTAAAAAATCATGACAAATCAAAGTACACTAGATAAACTTAGTGAAATGCGTCTTACTTCCATTGCAGACGCATTCCGTATCCAGATGGATGACAGCAGCATGAAGGAAGTTCCGTTTGAGGACCATTTTGGTATGCTGGTCTATGTTGAATACAGCAACCGCAAGAATAACCGGCTGAAAAGGCTGATTCGCTCAGCAGAACTGGAACAGCCCGATGCAAGTATAGCAGCGATTGATTACCAGTCCGGCCGCAAACTGAATAAAACACTGATCAGCAGACTGGCAACCTGTAAGTACATCACCGAATACCGCAACATCTTTATTACCGGAGCAACCGGGAGCGGTAAAACCTACATGGCCTGTGCCTTTGGTATGGAAGCCTGTAAGCATTATTATTCGGTAAAGTATGTACGCCTTCCTGATTTATTACTGGACTTACAGGCAGCCAGAGATAATGGCGCATTTGCTACCACTCTAAAAATACACCAAGCCAGTACTGCTGATTATCGGCGAATGGCTATTGCTGAAACTCACAGAAGCGGAAACCAGAAACCTGTTTGAACTAATCCATAAGAGACGGAAAAAATCCTCTACGATTTTTTGCTCTCAGTTCCATGAAAGTGAGTGGTATCAGCAGATCTGTGGTGGTGAATGCACCCTTGCAGATGCCATCATGAATCGTATCTCCTACGATTCATACAAAATCGATATTGAAAGCATTGAGCCGACCAAAGATCTCTCGATGAGGGAAGTATATGATCTGGAACCGGCACAATCTAAGTAATAAAAACAGGTGGCTCCGTTAGTCCGGACTGGCGGCTCCGCCGCACCGTAATATTCACTGTATACTGTTAATCATTGAAAGTCCCTTTCTTGGTTGTGTTTTTGCAGATCTATTCTAACACAATGAGGGGCTTTCTTTTTCTTACTTTTTTGGTTTGCAGAATCTTCTATTTCCCGAAATTAATTTTACGCTAATCCGTTACCAGTTAACGCCTTTAAGGGAACGTATATGGAAAGATGCCCTCATACATTATTTTCGGAAACATTTTTCCACCTTATGGCACAAAGGCCCGAATTGCGTATAATGCGAATAACTCAAGAACGGCAGAAAGAGTCAGAAATCTACAGGAATTCAGCTTCTTAATGATACAAACTTTTTACTCTCAAGTTTATTAAATAAAAGGATATTTTTAACTCTCATCACATTTTGAAAGATTTGTGTAATAATATTTCATCCAATCTAAGCTGTTACGATTTATTCCCTTTTTTAATATTTTACAGTAGTCAAACTTCTCCTCTTTACTAGCCTTATGAATCCTTACGTTAACACTCACTTGAGACTGACCTCCAATAAAACCTGAACAAGATGCTAAAGTATATGCATCTCTAAGTACTTCATATCCCAAAAGAAAATGATGTTTCTCACGTTTATTTTCAAGAAAGGCTACCGAAACATCACCATCAGTTCTCTCTACATCACTATAAAACACAACATTTTTATATCTTTCTGCAAATTTATTCAACGCCCTCCTATCATCGGTTGCAATAAATATTTGAGAAAATTGATATTTATCAATTGCTTCATCTATATATTCATAATAGTCTTCAACCTCCAAAGATACAGGATGTCCGTTTGTATTGAGCTTATAATCGGAGCCTCTAAAATGTATTCCCAAACTCTTTTTACCACTAAGTAAATCTCTTATTTGTTCATTCATTCCATTACTTATGTAATCATTTAGTAGAATATATTTACGATATATTCTACCCATTAACTCGATAAACTCGTCTTTCATATCAAACCACTGTGACTCATTTTCTAAAAATGCAATATTCTCATTATATTCACTTATATCAATAACACTGTAACTATTCAATGCGTCTTCAATCTTTATTTCAGAAACAGGTTTAAAATAATACTCAAAAACATTTTGAGTTCCATTAATCATTTCCTTTTCTTGATAAGTTGAGCCTTCCCAAGCAAAAATCACAGGCTCAAATCCATTATTCGATGCATAATATAATCCGCACAATGTTTTTAATAATAGTGCAAAAAAACCTGCAGTTGGTACCCATTTCCTATCTAAACGTATTATGGCTATTGTTTTTCCTTTATTTAACGAACCAAATGACATATGAAATAAATGATTTGGATTATACACAATTTCAGTACACTCTAATAACGATTTTAAATAATAAGGTCTAAATCCAAATCTTGCATATCCTTTTAAGATTGTTCTCCAACAATAAAAAGACATTTTAGATAACTTTCCTATTTTTTTTAAAATATACATTAATTATTTACCTCAATTCTTAATGCTTTTATAATATCATTTACATTCCCTCTAGTACCATCAATATCACATACTAGCTCATAATAGTTATTTGCAAATGGTATGGAATTCAAAGTAAAGAATTTATATATATCTATCCCTTTAATATCAGGATATAAAACTACTTTTCTTGCGTTTCCAGAACATATAAAATCACAAAGTCCACTACGTATTCCTACAAAATATCCTGCAAAATCAACAAAATTTTGTACTTCTTCAAAAGGAACGCATATGGCTTTAGTTCCATAAATTGGTTTTTCTGACTGACCATTACAATTTGTATAAACTGACAATCCTAACCTTTTTATTTCATCTGCAAGCATCTCCCAAAAAGAAAGATTTATTTGTACAATTGATTTACAATAGGGTGATAAAATGACACAATGATTAGCCTCTATTCCTTCTACATTTTTATATTTCCTAATTTTCATTTCTAGCTGATTATATTGCAATCGTTCTCCTAATACACAATATTCATAAACTCTCAAAAAGGGGATTTCTTTTTTAAAAAAGATATTTTCATTTCTAGTTATCTTACCATAATTATAGTGTAAAATTTCCAAGTCTTCAATTTTTTGACCATAAAACTCCTTGTACTTACACATTGCATCAACTTTATCTTGTGTGGATTTTATAATATAATTAAACCCCATTATTTTCGCTATTTTATAACTCGCTGCTCCCGGAACCACCATTACATAATCCTTGCTAAAAATTTCTGCTCCATTCTGCAAAAAAACACCTAGTAAATATATGTCACCTATACTATTATATGGGAACACGTAAACTTTTGTTTTTTGTTTAATTTTTTTTAATTCCTTTTTACCTCTAATTAACAATCTATAATCTATAAGCAACTGTCTATATAACCAATTCTTTATTATTCCTAATCCATTAGATATTAAATTCTGTTTCTTGGTTTCAAATAGCCCATATCTTTTTTCATTGCTAAAGTAACCTAAGTAATCTAATTTTGAATTTACCCACTGATTACTCACATCTGCCACAAATATAACTGCATTTTCATTAAACGGAACTAATTCATTTAAAATTGAACTAATGAGATATCCCTTAAATGTTCGACCTTTCAAATTCTCTTTTTCTTCTAATACAGCTGTCAGTTCAATTCCTTCCTCCTGCAATAAGTCTATAGTATATTCAGCATATTCATTGGTTCCGTATAAATAAATTTTTCTCTTCTCCAAGCTTTTACTTTTTATTAAATGAAGAACAGTATCTCTAATTTTTTTTATATCAACCCCACTAATCATAATTGTAACACCCCATTGATTATATACTCTTCCATTGATAAAATTTGACTATTCATCATATCTAATATGCCCTTATCCTTCAATAAAAAACTGCAATAAATAAATCTTTTATCCCGATTTGTTAGCAAAAAATATTTCTCGAGATAGCAATAACTTCGTTGTGATATACAAATTGCTCTGTCGCCAAGGCTAGCTAAGAGATTAACATATGGATTATCTGCCGTATATAATATAATCCAATAATCATATTGATTCTTTGTTACAAATTCTGGCATATGCTTTAGCAATTGCTGCAAATACTCTATAGACACAAATTCACCCATAACATAGGCAACTGTTTTTCCATGCTTTTTTAAAATATGATGCCATAATATTCTTCCTTTTATAGCCTTAATAAAGTCTCCCATTTTACGGTAATCCCTTTCCTTCTCTTCCCTAAATATATAACACTATAAAGCGCTATCTATATTACATAATATATCGCATGGATTTTGGTTTCTGTCAACATTTATAGCATATGCCATATCTAATCCAGATGGTTTTCTATCATTTATTACAATTCTTTCTCCCATAGGAATATTATAAATAATTTGGTTATATCGTATTCCGTTTGCTTTTAAGAATGATTCTGTTTGCTCCCGATGCTTTTCTGTCCTAGCAGTAAGAATTAATATATAATCTTGTTCTGGAATAGACCTATAAAAATCCCAAACCCCCTTTAAAAGTCTATCCTTACCATAGATTTTATAGCCATTATGCTCTACAAGTGTCCCATCTAAATCTAAAATCCATGTATGCGGCAATGCGGATAACGTTAGATTCATAACGTTTCACCTCTCAATTTAGCACCAATCCCTCCCCCCGGATGATTTACTTTAAAATCATCTAATGTAACTCCTCTTTGCTTACATATCTGCATTGCCAATCCCTGCAATAAAATCAAATACACTGTAGTTGAATTATTCGGAACAATGTCCCACTCATCCCCCTCATTTTCAAGTTTCAAAATAATATGTTCTTTCAGAACAGATATTAGCTTAGACTCTTCACTGAAACTCAAAAGCCATGTTTCTGTCCCTCTCTCTTGCAAGTAGTGGGCAAGCATAATTGATTCCTCAGTATTTCCACTTTTTGATAATAACAGTACAATATCACCTTTACTAACCATTCCCAAATCTCCATGTACGGCTGTATTAGTATGCAAAAATCTAGCATCCATTCCCAGAGAATTCATTGTTCCAACAAATTTTTCACAAATAGGAACATTCTTTCCCAAACCACTCGCCACAATCTTTCCACCATTGTTGATGCACCTCGTACAATGATTTACTAAACGTTTAAATTGATTCTCATCCAAAGAATTTAGTGACGCTTTAACAGTGTCCATAATTTCATTAAAATATGTAATCATCTTTCTTCATTTTCTCCTTTGATAAATTATAAAACCTCTTCAAGCAAATACGTCCCGTTATAAAATGCTCCACAAATAGAATCATAATCTTCCCACGCATAGGTTGTTAAAGACAGCCAGATAATCGCATGCAGAAATTTAATCTTTGTTGGATTACAATTTTTGATTCGGCTCAAGAAATAGTCCCCTACCTCTTTCCAACCATTAGTCTTTATATCTAAAAATATCTCTCTTTCCTTTATTTGGAGTGCAAAATTTTTATTATTAAATTGATCATAATCCCCATAAATGGAGTAATATACTTTAGCCCAATCGTAATATTCATCACCACATAGTTCTTGAAAACCAAAGTATCCTCTAGGATCTAAAAATATTATATTTAAGTTCGAATCAACCATAGTATTAGAAAATGTACAATCCCCATGAATTAAAGCAAACTCGCTTGTATCACAGAGCAAATCCTTAACCTTTTCCCTAAAATCCTTTTTATAAAAGAATGGATTTCTGCAATTCCTTCCATTAATACGAATATAACGTTGATCAGCAAAAGGTATAAGATCACGCACACTTTCCAGCCTTTTCACTGTCTTATGATAGTAAGCCTCCATTATACTAAATAAATCTGCTGGAGTACTCTTTAAATCATGCAAACGTTCAAGCGATGACACAAGATTATCAATAACCATTTTCTTCTGTTCTAATGTTAAATTTGTCTTAAATATATTCTCACCATTTATTTTTTCCATTTTTAATGGTTCAAATTCGAATATCTGTGGAATTTGTTCAAATTTGTACTTCTGTACTTCACGATACCAGTTCACTTCACGTATAGCCAGCTTATGGCCCTGTTCATCAACCGGCCTTTTAATTATGATATTCCCTGTAACCTCCATACTGTTAAAAGGGCGGCATCGATACTCATCGTTTTCTGTTTCCTGCAGAGCTATTAAAGTCCCCACTTCCCTGGTACCATAAAGGCCAATCTCATTAAAAGTTTTATTTCTTTCCCTCATCCAGCGAACCAATTCACCCTCTTGTGGCACGCCTTCTAATTCTTCCTTACTTTTAAAAACAAACATACCAGCTACACCATATTCATAAGACGGCTGTTCAACAAACTCCTTTTCCTTATATGACCATCTACATTCGAATTCCTTTGATATTCCTATGTAATTATCTTTCTCCAATATATCTATATCTATATCTGGACCCAGAATTAAATCCGACCATATTAGCATAAACCGACATCCCTCTGGAATATATTCCAAAGCGTCATTTATACCAGCACATGTCCCAATCCCCTGTGCTTTAACAGTCATATACTTTACTTTACAAAAAGACTCCAAATATGCTTCAAGAACCTCATGCTTATAGTCACCTATAATAATAAATTTTTTCTGTGGATATTTATTAAATAGATGAAAAATTATAGGAAGATTATTAACTGGCACAATCCCCTTTGGCTTATTCTGAGTTAATTTCTTCAGTCTCGTTCCTTTTCCTCCAGCTTGAATAATTATATATTCAACCATTATACCTTTCTCCTTTGCTCCACATGATTTATTATATAAGTAAAATCATTCTCTTCATTTTTAAAACGATATTCTAGAACATCAGCACATATATCCTCTAATGCTGTCAAACCAAAAAAATTCATATAAGGATTATCGGTGGGATACAATACAATAATATGGCACTTTGCATAACATAATAAATCCATTAAACCGCTTCGAATTCCTATCACCCATCCACAATATTCTGCAACCACTGCTATATCACTTATATCGCAACATAATGGTAAACTATATTCAGCTATTCGTTGATTTGGATTTGTTATATTAGTCAACACCTCATATCCATTATTTGAAAAAAAACGTGAAAGCATATCAAAAAAAGAAAAAGGAATTTGTTTTGTTACAGAAGCATATGGTGCTAAAATGATAGTGCATCCTTTCTTCACCTTAATGTCCCTTAACACCTCTGAACTGTCAGCGTCTTTACAAATCGGAACATTGAATACCGCATTTTCTCCTAATTCTAATTCTCCATATTTAATACAATCTTTCAAAGATAGCATAGGAAAACGCGCCGGATATAAAAAGAACTCATCGACAAATGCATTTTCTGGATTAATGATAGTGATATTTTTAATCCTTTTTATCACATGGCTACCCAAATTAGTCTTTCCTGAATCTAAAATCAGCCCCATACTCTTTTCGCGTTTAATCATTACATCATCCAGAATCTGTTTATAGCATTCCGCAAGTGGCGCCATTCCTTTTGTTGTAACGAATGTCATATGCTCAATGTTATTTTTTCGTTTGTATGTCTGAAGATACCCCAAAGTTAATAATGTATCACCAATATGATTGCATACAACCACATAATGCGTATATTTATTTCTAAAATTATATATAATATATAAAATTGATATAGGGACCCTTATTAATGAAATATATATATTACGTATTAAAACTACTATTGTATTCTTTAATAGGTTCAGCATACACACTCCATGTTATTTCCAGCAAGTCAAATTATACTAATGAAATTTCTTTTCGAACCAATTCTAAATCATTACAAACCATACGGGTAACAAGCTCTAAAAAAGAAATTTCCCTAATCCACCCCAAAGTAGTATCTGCCTTTTCTGGGTTTCCAATTAAAATTTCAACTTCTGCTGGTCTAAAAAACTGCGGATTCACTCGAACCACTGTTTTTCCATTTTCTTCATTTATACCAACTTCACTAATGCCTTCCCCTTCCCAGCGTATCTGTATGCCCGCTACTTTAAAAGCAGTTTCCACAAACTCTCTGACAGTCCTAGTTTCATTTGTTGCTATAACAAAATCGTCAGGTGTATCCTGCTGTAACATCAACCACATAGCCTTCACATAATCTTTAGAATGCCCCCAGTCTCTTTTAGCATCCATATTTCCAAGTTCTAAATAGTCTTTTACACCTAATTTAATTCTTGCCACAGCGTCTGTAATTTTTCTAGTGACGAATTCCTTTCCTCTTCTTTCACTTTCATGATTGAATAAAATTCCACTACATGCAAACATACCATAACTCTCTCGATAATTCTTTGTTATCCAGTGCCCATACACTTTTGCAACTCCATATGGACTTCTGGGATAAAACGGCGTTTTTTCAGTCTGAGGAATCTCCTGAACCAAACCAAACATTTCACTTGTAGATGCCTGATAAAAACGAGCTTGCGGATTAACAGTCCGAATAGCCTCAAGCATATTGGTAACCCCAATGGCATCTATATCCGCAGTTGCAATTGGCTGTTCCCAACTAGTTGCAACAAAGGACTGCGCAGCTAGATTATACACTTCATCTGCTTTAGAAATTCGCATTGCATTAATTAAAGATACAATGTCTGTCATGTCTGCATAAATAAATTGTATTTTGTCTTTAATAAAGTCCACATTCCCATAGTCCACTACACTTTTTCTTCTCATCAGTCCGTAAACTTTGTACCCCTTTTCCAATAGTAACTCTGATAAGTATGAACCATCCTGTCCAGTAATGCCTGTAATCAATGCTCTTTTCATATTACATATCTCCATTTTCTAATCTCATAATTTCGTTCCAATTAAATGTGATTCGATTTATATCTTCATCACCAATTTTTCTACCTACATGTGTCTCCATATATTCCAAATCATCATAAGCCCTAATTGCATGTTTTTTCCCTCTCGGTATCGTGATTGAAACGCCTTGATACAAGGATATGGTTACACCTTCAATAATAATTTCTCCTCTGCCTCTTATTACAGCAATAAGTTCCTGTCTTTCTTTATGGTAATGATAGCTAGAAGACATATCCGCAAAAATCTTAATCTTACGTAACATCATAAAACCATCTTCATTAATTGAAAAGTCCAACGTTTTTAAGGTTCCCCATCTTCTCTCTTCATATTTGGGTTGAAGTTTCAGAGGATTAATAATATCCTTTAAATTTTCACAATGCTCCTTATCTGCAACCAGAATTCCATCAAATGATGCTACTACCATTACATTTTTGGTTCCTAATACAACTGTTGGTATATCCAATTCATTTATAACGTTAGTATTTTCATTATCTTCCAAAATACAATTCCCCAAACCATCTGTTTCCATTTGTTCTGACAGAGAATTCCATGTTCCCAAATCCTTCCAGCATCCATTAAACGGAACTACAAACACTTTTTCTGCTTTTTCTACTACCTGATAATCAAAACTTATATTTGGCAATAGAGAATAATTACTATACAAGTTCCGATATGTCACATCCTGTAGAAAATCTGATGCAATAGAAAGAATTTTCTTTATAGAAACACAAAAAACCCCGCAATTCCATAACGCATTATTGCGTACTAATGACTCAGCCTCGTAAATTGTGGGTTTTTCTTTAAACTTTTCCACTTCATAGTAATATCCCTTACCACACAATTTAGGTATTATATAACCATATTTTGTAGATACCTCATTTGGAATAACTCCCATCAAAACCACATCTGCATTCTCTGAAACTGATATTTTCTCAAGATGTTTTAAGGTTTCAAAATATGTATTATCCGTATATGGATCAACAGGAATAAAGCAAACCCTTTCATCATCCTCAGCACCTAAAACATCCTTGATATATGCACATGACAAAACCACTGCCGGAAACGTATCTCTTCTCTCTGGCTCTACGGCTATATTTACATTTCCTAATTGACTTCTAATAATTTCTACTTGCCCTGTACTAGCTGTTATTATTGATTTTTCTCCCAAATGTGCCGCATCAATTTGCTTCCAAACTCGCTGAACCATTGAGCATATACTGTTACCTTTTTCTTCTCTAATACATTTTACATACTGTTTTGACCTAAGTTCATTGGATAATGGCCAAAGCCTTTTCCCAGAACCTCCAGATAAAAGAACTACATGCATTGTTTTTCCTCGATTATAAATTATTATTAATATACCAGTCAACCGTTCTCTTTATTCCATCATCAAAGCTTGTTGTAGCTTCAAATCCAAATTGCTCTTTTGCCCGTGTTACATCCAAGCATCTTCTTGGCTGGCCATCCGGTTTTGTTCTATCCCACACAATTTTACCAGAATACCCTATGCATTCCGCAATCTTCTCCGCCAAATTCTTTATAGGCATTTCTTGGCCTGTTCCAATATTTACAGGTTCACTTGAATTATATCTTTCAGTTGCCATTACAATTGCCTTCGCACAATCATCGGCATATATAAATTCTCGCGTAGCCATTCCCGTTCCCCAACAAATAACTTCTTCACTTTTATTTACTTTTGCATCAACAAATTTTTTTACTAATGCTGGTATAACATGAGCATGTTCGCCAATAAAATTATCGCCAGGTCCGTATATATTTACTGGCATCAAGAAAATTGAATTAAAGCCGTATTGCTTTCTATAAGCTTTAGACTGCACCAACAACATCTTTTTTGCCAACCCATAGTAACCTGTGGTTTCATCCGGATATCCAGACCATAATTCCTCTTCTTTAAACGGTACAGGAGTTATTTTCGGATAACAACATATCGTACCTATAGCGACAAATTTTTCAACGTTACTAAGCCTTGATTGTTCCATCAATTGTGTTCCCATAATTAAGTTTTCATAAAAAAAACTACCCGGATTATCCCTATTAGCACCAATACCTCCAACGGCTGCTGCACAATGAATGACAACATTAGGTTGTTCATCCTTCAAAAGACTTATAATATTCTCTTCTTTTCTTAAATCGCACACTTTACTAGAGGGTGATATAATCTCACTAACCCCAACATTCCTGAGTTCTTTTATTATGTGGCTCCCTAAAAAACCATTTCCTCCAGTAACCAATATTCGTTTTCGTGTCAAATCAAGCATTTCTATACTCTCCTTCCTCTAAAAGCTTTCCATGTATCTTTGACTTACTTCCATTACATCACCATTCATTCTCACATTTCCTTTATCGAGCCACAATGCTTTATTACATAGACTTCTAACTGACTCGATTGAATGCGATACATATAGCAAGGTTGTTCCGTTTTCTAACATCCCATGCATGCGTGCTTCACATTTCTGCTGAAATGCATAATCGCCTACCGATAATACCTCATCTACAATCAATATGTCCGGCTGCACCACAGTTGCAATGGAAAACCCCAATCTGGCCGCCATTCCAGAAGAATAATTTTTTATAGGCATATCCAAAAAGTCTCTTAACTCTGCAAAGTCTACAACCTCATCAAACTTTTCTTTCATGAATCGTTCGCTATGCCCCAATACAGCCCCATTCAGAAATATATTTTCCCGGGCAGTAAGCTCACTGTCAAATCCAGCGCCTAACTCAATCAGAGGTGCAATGGTACCTCTAATCGCCACATTTCCCTTATAAGGTTTAAGTATCCCGCATATAAGCTTTAGGAGTGTTGACTTCCCAGAACCATTCGTCCCGATAATGCCCCACGCCTCCCCCTTTTTTACCTTTAAATCAACCTGTTTCAAAGCCAAAAACTCCTGAAACATAAGCTGTCCATTCATAAGCTTGATAAAGTATTCCTTTAAATTATCCAATCGCTCCGTTGACATATTAAATCTAACAGTTGCATCCGTAACTTCTATTATATACTCATTATTTTCCATGTTATATCCCCAATTATATATATAATATAAACTTATTTTGTGTTTTTAAGAACGACCAAGTGCCCAACAGCATCCAAAATCCCCCCACTGCAAAACCTATTAAAACCATTCGTCCCCCCGGCATCTGCCCATCCAATACAATCATACGGAACTGCTGAATGTATCCATACATAGGATTAAACATTATTACACAAGTTCTCAGCCAATCCGGAAGCATAGTTATAGGATAGAAAATAGGAGTAAGATACATCCACGCCATCGTAAAAGCGCTGTAAAGGTGTCGAATATCCCGAAAAAAAACAGTGCTCTGTGCTAAAAAAAGCCCCAATCCCAGGCTAAACAGGTATACCTGAAGTATAATCACTGGTATAAACAGCATAAAAATATTCCAGTTTACTCCGCAGACAATAAACACAACAAGCATAGCTCCCAATGAAAATATCATGTTTACCAATGAACTTGTAACTCGAGCCATGGTAAATATATATTTTGGAACGTATGTCTTCTTAAGTAATGCTGCATTCTCAGTAATCGAACCCAGAGCCATATTTGTAGCCTCTACCATAAAGTTAAATAGGGTCTGTCCCACAATTAAATATACAGGAAAATTCTGAATATCGCCCCTAAAAATATTTGAAAAAACGGCAACCATAATAGCCATAGTCAAAAGTGGATTTAAAACACTCCACAAATACCCCAAAAAACTTCTCCTATATTTCAGCTTTATATCTTTTTGCACCAACTGCTTTAACAAATGTCTGTAACAATAAAAACCGTTAAGGCGAGCCATCATCTTGCCCATTCTTTTTCCTCCAGCCAATTAAATCTAAATCAGTATAACATCTTACTATATCTTTTGCAACCAAGCAGCTATGCTTAATACCATGTAAAACTGTACTTTTTATCCTATCATTCCAAATATTGTAGAAAATGGCACATACGCATCATAACTGCCCACATAAACCATCAGCCTAGACAAAGCGTAGATTCCATATATCCCAAATATAACCTTAGATTTCCAGTTACCACTATTATTTCTAAACAGATATCCAAATTGGTACAGACTCACCATACAGTACGGAGTTGCAAATCTGGCATAGACATTACTGGTAAACAAAGCTCCTATTGTTATTGCAAAACCAAATGAATACAAATTAAGGCATCCCAAAAAATCATCATCCCCCCTGTATCTATTATAGAGGATAAACATAACCCCCACAATAAGAACCGAATTCGCCATTCTTTTTAGTATCATAAATAATATGCTATAGTTCGCTCCATATGCACTATTTCCTTCATTAAGATATTCCCAAATACGATACCCCAATTCTCCTCCCACCATCTGGCTTATCATTAAAAACATTGGCTTAATCATAAACGCTGCAAATACTGTAAATGTTGCAAGCATCACCAGAATCCATCTTCTGCTTAACGAAACATGATAAATCGGATAGGCCAATATCCACGCCAGTGCTGCTTTGTGGAACATTATAGCTACAAAAAGACAAATCAAAAATCCTACCCAGCTTTTCTTTCTTATATATATAATACTGAAGAGACAGATTACTGACGCAATGGTCTGACGCACTACAAATACTCCCCATAGCCCCATAGCCCATATTCCAAACATAAACAAAAAAATACACCCTTGTTCTTTATCACTTTCCATCTTCCAGATAAACAATGCAAATAACCCATTTACCAAAAGTCCCTGAACAAAAAGAAAAACAGTAAAGTTTCCTCCACTCACACGATTTGTCAGAATCAAAAGAAGGTTAAATAATGGTTCTGTATCAAATTTTTCAAATCCGCCATGAAAGACCATCCCCCATTGCATATTATCATACATTCTTTTATAATTAAAAAAATCTCCTGGACCTCCCCAACGTATAGCTGATATGCATGTAATAAGAAGCACAATAATAACAAGAAATTTTCTTTGCGCCTTCCTACCAGGCTTTCCAAATACCTCCCATCCAGATAATACTAGCAGAAGAAGAAAAACAAATACATAAATCATCATACGCCTATCTTCTCACTTTCATACAATCGTTTTAAAACCTGCTTACTTCTCTCCCATCCAAAATTCGTTTTAGCATACTCCTGTCCATTCCTACACAAATCGAAGTAATCCTTATCTCCCATATTAATAATATCCGCTATTGTCCGAACAAACTCTGACTCCGTTTTTGCCAACAAAAGTACACTGCCTTCCTCATCAATTCCTTCCGCTCCTATGTCTGTTGTCACCACCGGTGTCCCAAGAGCTATGCTACGTAAAACCTTTAGCTTAATTCCCGCGCCTAATGTTAACGGAAATACAGCAATACCGGACTTCAACACATACGCATCCACATCTTCAACAAATCCGGTAATATGAACTGTATCACTTTCTAATCGCCTTAGCTCAGGTGGCGGATTATTTCCAACAATCAAAATTTTTACAGGATAACCTGAATTTTTTAGTTGTTCCCCTAAACCAATCAATCGTATTGCTGCTGCTACATTTTCTTCCCTTCCCATCTGTCCCAAAAAGCACAGCGTGTTTCGTTCTTTTTTCTGACATTCCGGCACTCCAATCATACCATCTTCAATTCCAAAATATGGGTTAAGCACATAGATCCCAGATAATCCATATTGTCTCTCCAATAGCACTTTATCTTTGTGACTAAAGGTCATAACTGCATCAGCACGGCGACAATATATCTTTTCATAATAATATAATCTACGCATTTGGTAAGAAAGATATCTTTTTTTCAATCCCTGCTCTTGCTTTACCCTACGCTCGTAAGATTGCGTTGTCACATCATGTTCTGTCATATAGTAACGTAATCTTGGAAATAATCGACATATCCACTGATACTGCGCCATTGATGCATATTCGCCATGAATAGCATCTATACGATAACGCACCACACACCAAACAAGCAGTACTGCAAATCGCAATGAAGACCTCGCTGCAAAATATGCCGGAAACCATGGTTCAAACAAGACATGTAATGCTTTGCTCCATTTATACAATTTCACAAAATGATATCGTGCATCTTCTTTTAATTTATTTGCAAGTAACTGATCAAAATCCGATGCAATAAATGTTAAAACATACACCTCATTCCATATTCTTAGCGTTTCTATTTGACGTCCCATGCAGACACCACCTGCGTGATTCGTTTCTAGAGAAGGAAGATATGGTGATATATGCAGTATATTCATTTTTCAATTCCTCTCTCTATCTTCAGTTGACCCCAGGCTTTTTCCATTTGAGTATAAAAAGCAGACATGGAAAATTTCTCTTCGTATACATGTCTTATATGAGCACGCATCTTGACAGTATCTTCAGCCAATCGAATCATATTATTTATCTGTTCCTCATTCATTGATGGATAGCAGTTAAATCCAACTTTCTCCTCTTCCACTAAACGCCAAGTATCACCTGATATGTTATTAAGAATAGGAAGTCCATATGCAAAATATTCAACTGACTTCATAGTCAATCCCACACACACCTCTGATTTCATAATATTTAATCCATAGTGACATTGTTGAATGATACTGCCTTTAGCATCCTCATCATAAACTATTCCCTCATCAACCACCTCAATTCCCGCTTGCATCAATGTATTAATAAATTGCGTTTTATTTTCGCCTTTTCCAATGATATGGCATACTACCTTCTTTTTCCTATTTATGCGCCCCATAATACTTACAATTGTTTCTATATCGATAATATGATTAACCGTACCCAAATAACAGATATGAATAAGGTCTAAACCTGGTACCTCCATCCAATTTGGCTTTTTTATATCCTTAGGCCAATATACAGTTTGAGGAGTATATCCTAATTTTTTCTTAAGCATACCGGAAAATACAGCACATTCTGTCACAACCAAGTCTGCCTTTTTTATATTATTGTCTCTCATTTTTCTCCAAACAGAAAAAGGCCAGAATGTCTTTCCCACTCGGAAAGGCAGAGACTCCGGCCACATATCTATAATATCATAAATCAGAATTCCTTCACACTTTTTTTTAACCTCAGAGGTAAACTTCGCTAAAGAATTAGCTGGGAGTAATACATAAAGCACCTCTGGTTCTTCGTCGATGGCTATTTGAGATACTCGTTTTGCATATTCATACAAAGAATACACCCGTTTTAAAGAAAGATTCTTTTGATATGCCAGCATAGGAATATATCTGTGATTCTTCTTTTTGTAATATCTTTTTTTCTTCAAATGGTGATCAAATTCCGGTTCTAACACCAGGATATTATACCCCTTCGAAAAAAGAAACTCCTCGATAGCGTTTACCCTGCTTTCATAGGTGGACGAACTCGTAATTATAACTGCCTTATTTTTTCGTACCATTCTTTGCTTCCTCTATATCCAGTGTTGCACACTGCTCCTCTGTAAAGCCTTCTGTACTGTCCTTCATAAAAAGAATCTTGACTGTAAGGAATATAATTTCCATATCCATCAACCATGAATAATTCTGAATATACATCAAATCAAGCTTTAACTTATCATATGGAGTTGTATTATATTTACCATGTACCTGAGCGTATCCAGTCAGACCACTTTTCACCTTCAAACGGTATTTAAACTCTGGTATATCCCGAACATAAGCATCTGTGAGTTTAACACTTTCCGCTCTTGGACCTATCAGACTCATTTCTCCCTTTAAGATATTAAAAAACTGAGGCATTTCATCAATCCGTAACTGACGTATGACCCTCCCCACCGGTGTAACCCTTGGGTCATCCTCCATAGTTGGAACATACTTAATAGAATCCGAATTAATCTTCATACTGCGGAATTTGTAAATCATAAACTTCTGTTCGCCTTTAGTATATCGCTCCTGCAAAAAAAGTACTGGCCCTCTGTCATAAAGTTTTATAGCTAAAGCCGTTACAAGCATAATAGGAGAAAACACAAAAAGCAACGCTAATGTAAGTATAACGTCTACAGCTCGCTTAAAAAATCGTTGTTCAAAAGTGAACCCATTATTACGAGATAATAATAATGGACTGTCAATAAGATGGGAATCCTCTGCACTTCTGATAATAATATCCGACAATTTAGGAGTAACATAAACGCGTATTGATTGAGAATAACAAAATTTCAGTATTGTATTTCGTATTTCTGATGGAAGGTCACATAAAATAACTGCTTCCGATTGCTTGGCACACTTTGCAACTGCATCGAATCCCTCCCTATAATCTATCTTCTTAGTAATAATAAAACGATCATTCCTTGTGTTGGCCTTACCCACAAACACATCAACAGTACGTTCCCCATATACTAATAGTGCTTTTCTCGCAGGATAAAGAAATCTGTACAACCGTGTAAATATAATCCCCCAAGGAACAATTACCAGCAACTGTAATATAGTCATATAAACCAAAGGGGCTATAGACGTGAAATGCTTTATCAATAAAGTAATCTGAAGATAAATCAATGCATTGGCGGATATCGTTGTCAAAAACTGAGAGTACACAATATTAAACGTCTTTAAATAGCCTATCTTAAGTCCACCATACATTTTGCTAAAAATAAGAAGAATCAAACAATAAACAGCCACTATCATCCAATTTCCTGTTCTATTATAAGGTATCTCCATTTCAATATTATAATGCTTTAGCCATACTGTCCAATATATCGCCATCTCACATACTACAAGTGTAATTATAGAAGTAAAGCGCACAATACGTTTATACTGCTCAAAATTCTTCATCAGATAAACACCTTCTAAATCCATCCTTCTTCATTCATGCATAAGTCAATTTTCAACTGCCTTCTTCTTCGAAAGCCTCAGTACATTATATCATTCCCTTTATATTTTAGCAACTTACGCACTTATAAAAAAGCTGGAAATTCTTTAAATTCTTTAATCTTTTATTAATGCTCCTTCTAACTTTTGGTTTTACCAATAATTGCATTTCTCCCTACTCTATAGTTCCTTAGAGCTTATCTTGTAATAATTTTCCTTATCCGAAGTATAATCAACTCGTAATGCAAAAAAGGAATTTCAAAAAGTATTTCAAAAAGAAAAAGGAGAGTGCATTAATTATGAGAAAGCAGACAAAGTTAGTTGCTGTATTATCAACAGCAGCACTGCTCGCTATTGGTGCATCCATGACTTCTTTCGCAGCTACAGGATGGGCTGAGGAAGACGGTACTTGGGTATATTACAACAGAGACGGCGAGAGAGCAACCGATCAGTGGAAGAAATCCGGTAACAACTGGTACTGGTTAGATAGCGACGGCGAAATGGCTATTGATCAGCTGATTGAAGACGGCGACAACTATTATTATGTAGACATCAACGGTGTTATGGCAGCTAACCAGTGGGTAGCTATCGACAACGAGGATGCTGGACAGGATGATGAGCCAGATCATTACTGGTACTATTTCCAGGCTAATGGTAAGGCTTTAAAGAATGGCGATAATTCAAAGGTGGCTTTAAAGACCGTTAATGGTAAGAAATATGCTTTTGATGATGAAGGCCGTATGTTATTTGGTTGGGTATCTGCTGATAATGCAGAGCGTATTGATAACACTGATGGTGATGGCTTCAAAGAGGGTGATTACTACTTCGGCGGCGAAGATGATGGTGCTATGACCGTTGGTTGGTTACAGATGGATATCACATATGATGAAGCCACTTCTGATTATGAGATTGCACCTGTATTCAACGATGATGAGGATCAGACCCGTTGGTTCTATTTCAAGTCCAATGGTAAGAAAGTCAAAGCTGAGAATGGTGATACACAGAAGAGCAAAACCATTAATGGTAAAAAGTATGAATTTGATCAGTATGGTGCAATGACAGCAGAGTGGTCTCTGGATGTTGATACTGCATCTACGAGCGGGCTTAGAGGCGACAATGCTACTGCTACTCATAGCGTATCTGCTCAGTATGCTAAGCAGTGGAGATATTTCCAGGATGTCGAGAATGGTGCTCGTGTAAGCAAGGGCTGGTTCAAGGTAGTATCTGCTGAATATCTGAACTATGATAAATACAATGATGATGAGGATGCATGGTACTATGCAGATGGTAGCGGTAATCTGTATGCAGGCCAGTTCAAGACTATCAAGGGTAAGAAATATGCTTTCAGAAATGATGGTCGTATGATTGATGGTTTGAAGTTCATTCAGATGGATAGTGCAAATAACATTACTGGTGTGATTGCAGATGATCATGATACTAATCCATTTGATACAGAAGATGACTTCAATAAGAACTCTATTTATTGGAGCGATTTAGGCTATAGATGTTACTACTTCGGTGGCGGCGATGACGGTGCTATGAGAACCAATAAGACCACTATTGATATTGATGGTGACAGGTTCAGCTTCTACTTTGAGAAGTCTGGCGGACACAAGGGCGCTGGACTTACTGGAGAGAAGGATGATAAGTTCTATCAGTCTGGTAAACTTATTACAGCTGGCAAAGACGAAAAATATCAGGTTGTCAAGAGAACTGATAAATCCACCAATACTACTGCTGCTAGCAAATATACCTACAGCAAGTTAGATGATGTTAAGGAGTTCCTTGATACTATTACTAGTGCTAAGTATGCATCTGGTGTAAACGATGCAAATCTTGCTAAGTTAAAGGATCTTGGCGTAAATAAGAAAGCAGATGATTTAAATGAGCTTTATATCATCGATGATTCCATAAGCTCTAATGACTACTTCCTTGTAAATACGTCTGGCAAAGTAATTGATACCAAGTCAAAGAACAAAGAAGGCAATGACTACATTTATGTAGTTAAGAAGGGTGGCAAGATTGCTGCTATCTATGCGGAGAATTAATTGCAGAGTAATTAGATTTTAAATATTAAGGGGGAAAGCGTTGCGGCTGATTGATAACAAGATTAGTCTCAACGCTTTTTTCATATATAAAAATTGTACTAATAATAAATGCGGAGGTATTCTATGATTAAAAAGAAATGGATGGCGTTATGGATGGCGCTTGCATTAATATCAGTGACTCCTGTTATATCCTTTGCTGATACGGGGAACGAGTCTTCGACTACTGTAATGGAAAGTTGTGGGGCCTATTTATTTGAATGGCGCCCAGTAGACTGTGGTAATGGTCACTATTTTGCTATATTGGTAGGAGGAAACACCATTGCCGAAAGGAATGTCATTCTTAATCGAGGATATGACTTTGCGTATACTTTTGATCCGATGACTTATCCAAGGTCTTGGGGTGAAGCGCCTGCTTTGGTCAATGTTGATGGAGTTTGGGCAATCCCGGAAAATTGGTCTTCCTTACCGGAGGGAACTCAACCAACACTACAAATTGTGCTAGTAACAAATAATAAAAAACTTCCTGATAGAGAACGTTATATTGATGTTGTTTATCTCCCTAGCAATGTAGATAAATCTACATTACCTCCAGAAGTAAAGAAATATCTTATTAATGTAGATGGTACAGACGCTGGAGCATATGAGGGGACAGAGACCTCCGGCTGGGTCTTAAGGGAAGACGGAAGATATCAATACAGAAAGCCTGACGGTAGTTATGTTAGTAATAGTTGGCTTAATGTAGAAGATGAATTATATTATATGGATAGTGAAGGCTATATGTTATTTGATACAATAACTCCAGATGGCTCATATGTTAATGCCAGCGGCGCAAAGCAGAAATATATGCCGGGCTGGTTTCAAAATGAAAGAGGTTGGAAATATGTTTTGAAGAATGGTTATTTTGCTGCCTCTACATGGATTCAGGATACAGACGGAAAATGGTATTATTTTGATATGGGTGGATATATGAAAACAGATTATGATACGCCTGATGGATATCATGTAGGACCTGATGGTGTATGGGATGGAAATGCCACTACCCAAGTTGTTGATACTATGAAGCTTGGTCCTGGCGCACAGGTAAAAGATGAAGAAAATGATTCTAATGTTAACAATAACGCATCTAATGAGACTTAAAACACAGAAGCATTATTAAGCTTAACATAGAATATCCTCATTTTAAAGGTCATATGCTAAATGTCGAAAGAAGTGTCGTACAATGACATGAAAACATTTTAAGGAAAAGCAGTAGTGTAAAATAGTTTGTGTTTTTGGAAGAAAATGGCTCCTTTTTGGTAAGAACTCAGATATGATAATTCTTATCGAAAAGGAGCATTTTTTGTAAACAATCCATAGGTATTTACCGTTTTTATGAAAGTGGCAAAGAAACAAATTCGACAGATTATTTCAGGAACTAATATTTCCAATGTAAGCGCCAAGTGTTAGGATATCCCAACACGACCACCCTGACATCACGTAATGATGCCAGGGTAGCGAGCGTTTTACTCTAATTTTTTGTTACATTCTATCCTCGCCTTCTCATTCCACGGCACAAGATCTTTGAGTTCTGCATCGGTGGTGTCCGTTCCTGGGCGGCTGTCGAGCAGGTATTTTAGGTAGTTGTATGGGTGAAGGCCGTAGGCTTTTGCCATCTCTACCATGGTATAAACTACCATACTCGCGTTGGCATCTTCCGGGCTGTCACTGAACAGCCAGTTCTTTCGGCCCAATGTCACCAGGCGGAGGGAATTCTCCGATGGGTTGTTACTCAAGCTGCAGCGTCCGTCTTCGAGGTAAGTCATCAAAGTGTCCTTTCGATTTCGGATATATGTTACTGCCCGATCCATGCGGCTCCCCTTTTCTGGATACTGGCCATCGAGCCAGCGCATGAAGCCTTCCACAACCGGCTTTGCATCCTTCTGGCGGCGTTTGTATACTTGGGCATAGGACAGCCCTTTTTCCTTATAGCTTCGTTCGTATTCAAACAGCTTGTTGCAGTAAAGGACTCCCTGTACTGCCGGATGGCTGTAGTCTTTCTCATGGCCCTTCGGGATGGCTTCCATCAGGTATCTCCGTATGTGGGCGTAACAGCAGCAGCGGCGTATCTTCTTCAACCGGTTATAACCACTGTAAGCATCCACCATAACATAGGAACCTTCATCGATCCCATCCAGAAAGTCCGCTGCATTTCTCCCGGCTCTGGTTTCTGTATAATGATATAAGATGATGGGAGGGAGCCGGTCCTCTCCGGTACGCATCAGCCAGACATAAGACTTGCTCTGTGGCCGCCGGTCAGGTTCTTTCAGGACCTGGATCGGTGTTTCGTCAGCCATCAGGAAGTGTCTTTTTAACAGTTCCCGATGAAAGTAATCATATACGGGCTTCAGATGGTTCTGGGCGCAGGTGATGATCCAATTCGCCATGGTCGTTCTGCTGATACTGACTCCAAGAAGTTCAAATCCCTTCTCCTGCCGGTACAGAGGAAGCGCGTCTGCATATTTTTCATACATGATATGTGATACGAGGGAGGCAGAAGCGTATCCGCCAGGGATAAGTGCTGGGCTCCCTTCGTCTTTTATGAACTGCGGGTCCTCCGTGTCTTTACATGCCGGACACCCATAGGTGGTGGCAATGTACACAATACGCTCCAGCTTTGCTCTGGTATAACGGAGTTCTGTCCGTATCTCTTCATGACCGTTCGGGACCATGCCGGCCCCACACTCAGGGCACTGCTTTCCTTCTTCGGATAACGTATTTACTTCTTCATAGTGGATTGAAAGATTTGCAAACATCTCATCATAGTTCGCTTTCGGCTTACGTTCCCGTTGGCTGGTCTTTATTTCAATGAGCTCCGGCAATGGTTCCTCCTCGAAACCGGATTGGGAGAAAAGGCTTAGCTGGCCCGGCAGCTCACTGCGCCGTTCACTGGAACTGCCAAATAACTTCTGCTTGAAGTATTCAAGCTGCGCCTGCAGGTTTGAAATAATCCGGTCCTTTTCATCGTCCTTTGCATTGCGGTCTTCGAGCAGCTTCTGCAAAGATGTAATCCGGTCATTCTGGGTACGGATCGTTATATTTAATTGTGAGATCGTATCCTTCAGCTCCCTGAACTGGATATCCTTTGTACCAGATGCCATGAGTGTCCGCTCCTTTGTTTTATTACTGGTATTTTACCAGAAAACGGAGAAAAAAGCGAATCAGTCCTGGCTGCGCTTTCGTCATAATGACGGTGGATAAACGATCCGGATATTAGGTAAAAGCAGGATAAACCACGATATTTACTGCCACAGACACCTCAAAATACCATGAGATTCGATGAAACAGTTATCACGCCGAAGTTATCCCTCTCTGTTGAAAAAGCAAAGCGGTTATCCACACGTTCAGCCGAAATGCCGACGGAAAATTCCGGCAATTTCACGATGGATTTTTTAATTGGTCTGGATTGCTTTGGGCTGTTCAATATCCAGTCCACTGAGCAGCCAATCCAGCTGACGCCGGGTAATTGCCTGGGCTTCGGAACTTTTCCGTGGCCAGCGGTACCGGCCCTGTGTAACGCTCAGCCTTTTATAAAGGAGAACACATCCATCTGTTTCATGGAGCAGGACCTTGATCCGGTCACATCGTTTCCCACAGAACAGGAACAGGGATGACTGGTCTGGATTCATGGGAAGCTTGTCCCGGATCATGCTGCAGAGACCATCGATGGATTTACGCATATCGGTTGTGCCGCACACGATATAAATGTTGTCCGCCACGGAGATATCACCTAGCATACCTAGCCTCCCATAAGGCTGAGGATATGTTCCAGTATGGCAGGATCCGCACCATTGGCAATACGGAATGTCGCACCGCCAAGCGATATTTCTATCCTTGCAGATAGTTCTGAGATTCTGGATGGATTGCCTAACGCTGGCTGAACTGGAAACATGGATTCCGGCCTTTCTGCCTTTGGATTGAAATTGAAACGAACCACATTCTGCGCCGGAGATGGTGCTGGTTCTACTTTGGAAATGGATTCAGGAATCTCACAGCAGGCTTCCTTTCTGAGTCTGCTGACCCAGTTGTAAAAGGTTCCAGGATGAATCCCATGTTCCTTACACCACTGAAAATCGGTGAGACCGCTGCTCCTGCATTCCATGATCAGCTGGTATTGCATGTCAGCTGGTACTCTGACATTGTAACTGGACATTTTTCAACGCCTCCATAAATATGTAGTGAAGTGCTCGCATCTGACAATGGGATATATTGTATTCCAGAGTAAAATGCTTGCATCTGGCTGTCTACTATTATGGAGCATTTGGTAGCAAAGCGCCAGCCACCCTAATACTTGGCGATTACTTTCCAATGTTGCAGATGTCTATTTCCTTCTCAAAGGTAGTTATAGGCATCCGTCAGAAACCCATAGAAGCAGAACTGAATGTTTTCTTGGATATGCAAGGAATCAGAAAGAGAATCTCATTATAGATAATAAACGCAACAGATATTCCCCAAAGAATCTCAAGAGCTAGTATGGGGAGTTTAAGACAAAACTGATTCCCCAATATTAGAGTGACATTTTCAGAATTGAGATATCGGCAGAGATGGTCAGCAAAATTACAGATAAGATTCTTCCACGGGAGGAGGAGTTGCAGTCCCGCCTGCTGATTCCGATTTATCCTCTCTCGGTGGTAGCTACACCTATGTAGACTTTTACCACTGAGCACATGCATACCCGTCATACTAGAATCAGGGCGAGATTTGTAACAGTTCAGCCTATCGGCTGAACAGATGGGTTTAGCACCGGCTAAAAAATAGCTGGTGTGCCCATGAATAGATATTTTATATTTTCCAGCATCGCCATCTCTCTTCTTTTCAACGTTTCTATGATACTTAGAATCGAGCAGTACATTTCATTCCCACTGGATTTGCGGAATCCTCCTTCCATCTTTTGGCGGTTCTTCGCTTTGCGCAGATCCCGTTCGCTCGTATTGTTGTCAAACGGTACCCCAAAATCATTTAGAAACATCAGATGGTTTTGACGATACTTTTCCATTCGGTTCAGAAGCGTCTGTTCCTCCTTTTTGGCGTAACTGTGCTTCGTCTCCACGTTTTGCTTTCTCCCCTTGCGGATTAACTCCTGATACCTCTCCTCGAATCCGGCTCTCTCTTTAGCCGAAAATGCTTCCAGTCCCTGAGCAATCTGATGGTTCCGTTCCCGGTTCGCACTGCATAGCAGGCTTACCATCTCCCCGGACCATGAATGGTTGGTGTCCTCCGTGTTCTTCTTTAGATAGCGGAGGAGGTGGACATTACACTCCGTATGCCCCGTCCCGAAATGGTAGAGGGCCGTTTCGGTCATGGACCAGGACTCCCGTGAATTCTCTGAGAAATGGCAGGTTTTTCATCGACTGTATTGTTCTTTCATTGCATGATAGACGATCGTGTTCCCCACACTGAAATTCTGGATGTAGTTCTGCTTCCCGTTTACGCTTACAACCGTCGCATCGGTTAATACAACCTTCTGGTTCAGCAGCCTTTCTTCCAGATGGACAAGGCTCTCCTGCGCCCGTTTCGAAAAGCCATTACAGAAGCGGTAGACGCTTCCGTCAGAAAGGCCAAGCTGCCCATGACCGGCCGCATTCAGGAAGGCAGCGATCTGGTCATTGGGCATCACCCCTTCACTGTACAGTTCTACCGACAGCGCTTTTACGTTCGGGCCATAGGTGACATCACTGCGGTATTCAGGCGGAACGTGGAATCACCTGGCTTCATTTGCGTAGATATGGAGTTCCGTGATGAGCGGAGCCACATCCAGATCGATAACATATTTAGTAAGAAAACCTTCGGCGAGGGAATTCTGATTTCTTTTATCACATGACGGCAGTTTCCTGACTTTATCTTTTCTTCCGCCTCCGCCTTGGTGAGTGTGGTTCCTTTATGACCCTTTTATCCGCCGGATTTACGCCCGGTTTTCTCACGCCCGTTATAGGTGTTGACGGGGCGGCTTCCCTTCGGAACGCTGGAAGGTGGCAGGGAGGTAATGGAACTGTCGTGATTCAGAATACTTTTAAGGCGTGCGTTATCATCACGCAGCAACTGGTTTTCCTGTGTAAGGCCATCGATTTTTTGATTCAGGTGTTCTACATCTTCTCTATGCTCGTCTTTTTCGGTGTGGAGGTCGCGTTCTACCACATCCAGCCGTGCCATCACTTCCATGAGTTGGTTATACATGCCTTTTTCATAATTACCACCCATACCAGCGCCTCCTTCTCTTGCTTCCTATGATAGAAAGTATAACAGAAAACAAGGGAAAAAGCGAATTCCGGGATGAGTGGTGTTCGTCAAAATGACGGTGGATAACTTTGAGCGATTGGGCGTATCCGGGGAATGAATGAGCGGAAAAATCTGAGAAGCAGACGCCGGGGCAGTGGTTATCCCCGGCCGCTGTCTGGAAGGAAATTCTATCTCCCGAAACGTTCATGGCTTGCCTGTGGTGGTGGATAAGTAATTAGCAAGAATCTAAAAAATTCATCATATTTGCACTGACTTTTTTTGTTCTAAGTGTTTAATGGAATAACATTTAGAGTGTTTCGTTCAGCTGGTAGGCTGAACTGTTACTGAGATTTTTATAAATCTCACGCCAACCATTGACTAAGAGTCATTTTTTTGATAACACAAATTAGATTACTCTACAAAATGTAGTTGGTACGTATGTAATTATATTTTATTCAGTTTCAGTCCATACACCATCTTCACCAACATAGTATCCATCTGATGTAGTTTGATTTCTAACCATCAGAGAAGATTCGTCAAAATAATACCATTTTCCATCAGTATCCTGGACCCAGGCGTTAGTGATATAACTCCCGTCCTTTTGACGATATCTCCAAGTATCCCCAGAAGCTTCCCATCCTTCCGCAGGTGTATCTAATATTTCTCCTGGTCCCGGGTTTGCCTGATTTTCAATGCTTGAGGCATTTCCATCCCATACACCATTTGCATCCACATAAAAACCATCTGGTGTAACAGAATCTGTATCCATATATGCAGCAATATCAAAATAATACCATTTTCCATCAGTGTCTTGGACCCAAGTAGATGCCGCATAATATCCGTTCTTCATTACATAACGCCATTTACTACCATCTTGAACCCAGCCAGGGTAATAACTGACTTTCTCCCCGTGCGGATTCACATAAATTCCATCGGGTGTAATTGTGTCAGCAAGCATAATACCGTCACTATTCATATAATATGATTTCTCGTCCACTCTTATCCAGCTATTTGTTACAAATGCTCCATTGGGTGTCTGATATTTCCACTTGTCTCCTTCCTGGACCCAGCCAGCCACGTTGGTGCCATCGTAAGCACCCGCATCTGATCCATCTACGTTGATAAGATATTTACGCACGTCATCAGGCAGAGCGGATTTGTCTACTCCCTCAGGAAGATGAACTACATCAATATAACGTTCATTAGTAGGCATATTTTTATTGTTTGTCACAAGGGTTATTCGTGTGGCTGGCTGAATCCCCTCTGGTAGAATTGACTCATTTTCCGGAATTCCCCATATACCGTTAATATTTACTAAGTCCGGCACTGTACCCCAAGGCCTTGGATAGGTTAAAGAGTTGAATGTATATGCATAGTCATAGCCTCGATTCAATATCACATTGTGTTCTGCAATGGTATTCCCCCCTACCAATATTGCAAAGGCTCTTCCGTTTCCACAGTCAACCGGACGCCACTCAAAAAGATAGGCACCGCAATTTTCCATAGTGATTGTATTCTCAGTGGTATCTGCCAATGCAGATAAAGGGGAAGAAATTACAAGGGATGCTGCCAGACTCAATATAACAAAGATTGATTTTTTACTCATAAGACTGGATTCCTTTCTTTAATATATAATAATCTTATGCCATTGTGAAGGATGACAAAAAGAGAAGCATTGTGGCTAACTGTAATTCAATCAGTCACAACGCTTCCCCCTTAAATCATATTAACAATTTATAACTTTACAAAGTTATTAGTCCTCAACATATACAGCTACGATGCAATTTGTGCCATTAGACTTCTTTTCGGTAACGTAGTAGTAATCATTACCATCCTTACTCTTGCTCTTTCCATCAATTACTTTACCAGAAGTATTTACAAGAAGGTATTCATAAGTAACACCATTCACAGCACCCTTATAGTTGATTGAGTAGGCCTCAGATAAATCCTCTGCCTTCTTGGTATTGTTGTTACCAATAGATACAGGATCCTTATCAGCCTTGCCAGCTAATTCATCATTAAATGTAATACCATCAGCAGACAGGAAGTCTTTAGCGTCATCCAGCTTAGTATAAGTTGTATAAGTCTTACCAGAAGTATTTGTCTGAGTAACTTTTTCAACAACAATGTACTTATCATCGGAATCAGCTTTCAGCAACATACCGGACTGATACAGCTTGTCATCCTTCTCTCCGGTTACACCTGCACCCTTTTTGCCACCAGATTTTTCGAAGTAGAAGTTATGGTTATCACCATCAATCTCGACGGTTGTCTTATTGGTTCTCATAGCACCATCATCACCACCACCAAAGTAGTAACACTTATAACCGTTTGGCTCATAGTAAGTAGCTGCACTCTGAAGGAAATCATCCTCATTATCGAATGGATAGGTTCCGTCATCATCAGCCTTTACAGTGAGATGCCCATTTCCATCATCTAAGATGAACTTCAAGCCATCAATCATACGGCCATCATCACGGAAAGCATACTTTTTACCCTTGATGGTCTTGAATTCACCTGCATACAGGTTACCACTGCCATCTGCATAATACCAAGCATCCTCATCATCATTGTATTTCTCTTCATTCAAGTATTCAGCAGAAACTACCTTGAACCAACCCTTGCTTACACGGGAACCATCCTCAACATTATTGAAGTATTTCCATGCCTGGCTGTACTTGGAGTCAGCTGCTTTACCAACAATGACATCGCTAGAAGTAGCAATTGCAGAACTAAAAGATGCAACACTTCCGCCTGGAAGATCGTCTTCATCAATAGACCACTCAGCTACCATTGCACCATACTCATCAAATGCATACTTCTTTCCATTAATGGTCTTATCTTTTGTGCGGTCGCCATTCTCAGCATAAATTTTCTTACCATTAGATTTGAAATAAAACCAACGCGTCTGATCCTCGTCGTCATTGAAAGCAGCTGCAGTATACTTATAGTCATCGTTTGTTGCTTCGTCATAAGTGATATCAAGCTGTAACCATCCGACGGTCATAGCACCATCATCTTCGCCACCAAAGTAATACATGCCTTCTTTGAAGCCGTCTCCATCAGCATCATCAACACGCTCAGCGCTGTCATCATCTACCCATCCAAATAGCATCTTGCCCTCGTCATCGAAAGCATACTTTTTGCCATTGATGGTCTTTAAAGAGACCTTATCATTGTCGCCATTGGTTAAAGCTTTACCATTAGCCTGGAAATAGTACCAGTAATGGTCTGGTTCACCATCTTCTCCTGAATCCTCATTGTCAATAGCTACCCACTGGTTAGCTGCCATAACACCATTGATGTCTACATAATAATAGTTGTCGCCGTCTTCAATCAGCTGATCAATAGCCATTTCGCCGTCGCTATCTAACCAGTACCAGTTGTTACCGGATTTCTTCCACTGATCGGTTGCTCTCTCGCCGTCTCTGTTGTAATATACCCAAGTACCGTCTTCCTCAGCCCATCCTGTAGCTGCGAAAGAAGTCATGGATGCACCAATAGCGAGCAGTGCTGCTGTTGATAATACAGCAACTAACTTTGTCTGCTTTCTCATAATTAATGCACTCTCCTTTTTCTTTTTGAAATACTTTTTGAAATTCCTTTTTTGCATTACGAGTTGATTATACTTCGGATAAGGAAAAGTATAGACGGTCTTTGGCCATGGACCTATACGGCAAAAAAGAACCGGCATCCGCAAATACGGTGCCGGTTCTTTTTCTGCTTTTTTCTGCATGGCTTATCGCCTGCGTGGGAATGGTAGGTATATAAAAAAAGAAAATGTTATAGGGGGGCCGGACGGATTACTCCGTCCGGTATGAGTATGAAAAAGCTTTGTGATTTCAAGTAATCACTTGAAACAAAGGCCTCGTCCACCTCTCGGTGAACTTGTTATTATAATAAGCAATAATTGTGACGAAAATATGTCCTTGGCATGAAAAAAACATAAAGAAAATAAAAAAGAAAAAAACCCTTTGAAAACTTTACAATATTGTATATAATAGAAGCAATGCATAGAAGTAATGCAATGCAACCATTTATATTTTAAGCGATTGATGCGGTCTGTTCCGGCGTTTGGTCCCCACAGGGGACAAGCATGGAGGCCACCAGTGTGTGCTTCCGGTCCGGCTCAGTTAGCGAGGAGGAACTATCTATATGTTTTCGATGATGTCCAATGATATTGGAATTGACTTAGGAACTGCCAGCATCCTTGTATATATCAAGGGTAAAGGCGTTGTGTTAAAAGAACCGTCCGTTGTGGCCATTGACCGCGATACCAACAAAATCATGGCCATCGGTGAGGAAGCACGTCTTATGATTGGACGTACCCCGGGCAATATTGTTGCTGTCCGTCCTCTGCGCCAGGGCGTTATTTCAGATTATACCATTACAGAGAAGATGCTTAAATACTTCATCAGCAAGGCAGTGGGCAAGAAAACACTGCGCAAGCCCAGAATCAGCGTATGTATCCCCAGCGGAGCCACAGAGGTTGAGAAAAAGGCAGTGGAGGACGCCACCTACCAGGCAGGCGCCAGAGAAGTGGCTATTATCGAGGAGCCGGTTGCTGCGGCCATCGGCGCCGGTATTGATATCGGAAAGGCCTGCGGTAATATGATTGTGGATATCGGAGGCGGTACAGCCGACATTGCGGTCATTTCCCTGGGGGGCCCGGTTGTCAGCACATCCATCAAGATTGCAGGCGATGACTTTGACGAGGCACTGGTGCGCTATATGAGGAAGAAGCACAACCTTCTGATTGGCGAGCGCACGGCTGAGGAGATAAAGATTAACATCGGAGCAGCATACCGCAGGCCGGAAGTCCTGACCATGGAAGTCAGAGGACGCAACCTGGTGACCGGTCTTCCAAAGACCATCGTGGTTACCTCAGACGAGACGCTGGAGGCACTCAGGGAGCCTGCTCTGCAGATTGTGGATGCTGTCCACAATGTATTGGAGCGCACCCCGCCGGAGCTGGCAGCCGATATTTTTGACAGAGGCATCGTGATGACAGGAGGAGGTTCCCTGCTCAGCGGCCTGGATGCCCTGATTGAGGAAAAGACGGGCATTACGACCATGATTGCAGAGGACCCGCTGACTGCAGTGGCCATCGGTACCGGCAAGTTTATAGAGTTTGCCCATGGCATGAACATGGCTATGGAGGCATCCATGGGAGTAGGCGGCGGAAGAGAAGATTACTAAAAATCAGAACCCGGCACAGCGTGATGGACTGGAGTATTCCGGACATGCCCTGGCACCGGGTTCTTTTAACCTTTTGATGAAACGATGGCGACAATAACAGGATTTATAGAGCGGATTAAGTTCCGCAACGAAGAAAACGGCTATACAGTAATGAGCGTCACGGATCAGAGCGACGGGGAAGAAGTCATCATGGTAGGCAATCTGGCTTATGCGGCAGAAGGCGACATGATAGAAGCCAGCGGCCATATGACCCAGCACCCGGTGTATGGAGAGCAGCTTCAGATAGAAAGCTATGAGATGAAAACACCCCAGGATGAACTGTCCATGGAACGCTATCTTGGCTCCGGTGCCATCAAAGGCATCGGGGCCGCTTTGGCTGCCCGAATCGTGCGCCATTTCAAGGCAGACACCTTCCGGATCATGGAGGAGGAGCCGGAGCGCCTGTCCGAGGTAAAGGGTGTCAGTGAGAAAATGGCCATGGCCATAGCTGAGCAGGTGGAGGACAAAAAGGATATGCGCCAGGCCATGATGTTCCTTCAGAATTACGGCATTACCATGAACCTGGCGGCCAAGATATACCAGGAGTACGGTCCCACGTTATACGGGATTATCCGGGAAAATCCCTACCGTCTGGCAGATGATATTCCGGGGGTGGGCTTTAAGATGGCTGACGAGATAGCCGAGCGGGTGGGAATCTTTACGGATTCCGATTACCGCATTAAGGCCGGTATTCTGTACACCCTTCTCCAGGCTACTGCCAACGGCCATACCTATCTTCCCCAGACCGAACTGTTTGCCCAGGCATCTGAGCTTTTAAAGGTAGAGCCGTCTGCCATGGAGAAGCATCTGATGGATATGCAGATAGACCGCAAGGTGGTGGTAAAGCCGTCTGCCCAGGGCCCACTGGTCTACTCCTCCCATTACTATTATCTGGAGCTCAATGCAGCCCGTATGCTGCATGACCTGAACATTAAGGGAGACATTCCACAGGCCGAAATCAAGGCCAATCTCCTAAAGATACAGCAGCAGGAGTCCATACACCTGGATGAACTGCAGGAAAAGGCAGTATACGAAGCCGTAAACAGCGGACTGTTAGTTATCACCGGAGGCCCCGGTACCGGTAAGACAACCACCATCAATACAATCATCCGGTACTTTGAGATGGAGGGGATGGAAATACTTCTGGCAGCGCCCACGGGCCGGGCGGCCAAGCGGATGACGGAGGCAACAGGATATGAGGCCAGGACCATCCACCGCATGCTGGAACTGGTCCCGGTGGGAATGCCCGGCAATGACGCCCCTGTGATCCCCGGCGCGCCAAGGTCTGGAAAGGGAGCCCAGAGCATGGGAATGCATTTTGACAGAAATGAAGAAAATCCTCTGGATGCCGATGTCATCATTATAGATGAAATGTCCATGGTGGACATCAGCCTTATGCATTCCCTGCTGCGGGCAGTAAACGTGGGCACCCGGCTTATCCTGGTGGGGGATGTGGACCAGCTCCCCAGCGTGGGTCCGGGGAATGTACTGCGGGATATTATCGAGTCCGGCAGCTTTAATGTGGTAAAGCTGACCCACATCTTCCGCCAGGCCGCCCAAAGCGATATAGTAGTCAATGCCCACAAAATCAATGCCGGAGAGCCGGTTGACCTGGCAAAACGCAGCCAGGATTTCCTCTTTATCCGAAGGGACAATCCGGATGCGGTCATAAGCGCGGTCATCACCCTGATCCAGAAGAAGCTGCCAGACTATGTACACGCCAATGCCTTTGATATCCAGGTCATGACGCCCATGCGAAAAGGCGCCCTGGGCGTGGAGCGTTTGAACCAGATCATGCAGAACTACCTGAATCCGCCGGATAAGTCCAAGAAGGAAAAAGAGTCAGGCGGAACCATTTACCGGGTAGGTGATAAAGTCATGCAGATAAAGAACAACTACCAGATGGAGTGGGAGGTCCGCAACAAGTACGGCATACCTGTGGACAAGGGAGCAGGAATCTTTAACGGCGACGTTGGAATCATCCGGGAGATCAATGATTTTGCGGAACTGCTCACCGTTGAATTCGATGAGGGCAAGATGATAGAGTACAGCTTCAAGCAGCTGGAGGAGCTGGAATTGGCCTATGCCATCACCATCCACAAGTCCCAGGGAAGCGAATACCCGGCAGTCATCATCCCCATGTACAATGGTCCCCGCATGCTTATGACACGCAATCTCATATACACGGCCGTGACCCGCGCCCGCTCATGCGTGTGTCTGGTGGGACAGCCGGACGCATTTTACACCATGGCGTCAAACTGTGTGGAGCAGAAACGGTATTCCGGGCTTAAAAGCAGAATCGGGGAGATATATGCGCAGCCGGATTCCATTGGCTGAGAAGGTACAGGAGAAAAAGCTGATGAAGATAATTCCACAAGGCATTGATTTTATGACAGATATTCTGTTTCCGCGCCGCTGTCCTGTATGCGGCGGTATTGTCCTGCCCAAAGGAGACCTCATATGTCCGGGCTGCATGACAAAGCTGTCATGGGTACGCCGCCCTGTCTGCAAGAAGTGCGGAAAGGAAGTTCTGGATGAGACTATCGAATACTGCTATGACTGTACCAGACATAAGCGCAGCTTTGATTATGGACTGAGCCTTATCAATTATGATGACACAGCCAGCCGTTCCATGGCCCGGATTAAGTATAATAATAGAAGGGAATATCTGGATTTCTACAGCGAGGCCATGGTCAGGAAAATGGGAAAACGCATCCGCTTCATGGACGGAGATGCCCTTATCCCTGTGCCGGTCCATCCGTCCCGGCGCCGGGAAAGAGGATTTAACCAGGCAGAGGAATTAGCCCGGCGCCTTTCCGGTCCCCTGGGAATTCCCGTAAATACTTCTATTCTGAAACGAACACGAAAGACAGCTCCCCAGAAATCCCTGGACTCCGGCGGCCGGTTAAAGAACCTGGAGCAGGCTTTCACGGCATCTGTCCTGCCCTCCGGTATAAAAAATATTATATTGGTGGACGATATCTATACCACGGGCAGTACCATTGAAGCGTGTACACGGGCTCTCAGAAAGGCCGGGGCAGAGCATGTATATTTTGTAACCATATTCATTGGCCATGGACAATGATGATTTTATGATATATCCCTTGACGTACGGACATTTCTATGGTATAGTAAACGGGCGAATGGAAGAGCTTAGGTCTTTTTTTTATGCTCAAAATTAAGTACCTGAGCGGCAAATGTTAACTACGATAATATAAGTGGAGGTGGAAGTCGTGCGCACAAAGATTACACTGGCATGTACAGAATGCAAACAACGCAATTACAACATGACTAAGGACAAGAAAACTCATCCGGACCGTATGGAAACAAAGAAGTACTGCAGATTCTGCAAGAAGCATACCATGCATAAGGAAACAAAGTAATCCTGCTCAGTAAAGGACGTGAAATTATGGAAGAGAATACAGTTAACGCTGTAGAAACCACAGAGAAAACGGCCAAGGCTGACAAGGTTGAGAAGAAGGCAGCTAAGAAGGACAAAAAGCCTAGCTTTTTTCACGGGCTGAAGAAAGAGTACAAGAAAATCGTCTTTGCTGACAAGGAAACCGTGGCAAAACAGACTGTGGCAGTGCTTTTCATGTCGATTGCGATTGGCGTGATGATTGCTGTCCTGGACTTCGTTATGAAGTTTGGTTTGAGCTTTATTCTTTAATTTAAGCAGACAAAAAGCAAACGAAAACGGATTGAAACAAAGGCGAGGGTGATTGTATGTCAGAAGCACATTGGTATGTAGTCCATACCTACTCAGGATATGAGAACAAAGTCAAGGTCGACATTGAGAAAACAATTGAAAACAGGAACCTTCAGGACCAGATCTTAGAGGTGTCCGTTCCTATGCTCCCTGTGGTTGAACTTAAAAACGGCGTGGAGAAAAAGGCGGACAAGAAGATGTTCCCGGGGTATGTACTCATCAACATGGTCATGAACGATGATACATGGTATGTAGTGCGTAATACCCGCGGTGTCACGGGCTTTGTAGGTCCGGGCTCCAAACCGGTTCCTCTGACAGAAGAAGAGATGGCCAGCCTGGGATTCCATAGAGAAGAAGATGTCTTAGTCGACTTTGAAGTAGGAGATATGGTAGTTGTTATCTCCGGTGCATGGAAGGATACTGTGGGGGCCATCAAGGCCATCAACGACAGTAAAAAGACCATTACCATGCACGTTGAGATGTTCGGCCGTGAAACACCGGTTGAACTTGGATTTGCCGAAGTCAAGAAGATGTAGGCGTCCGTTTGTAACACAAGGAATCAGCTTCTGTAGGGCAGGGGCTGGTGGGAGGGACATTCCCGACAATACCACATAATTTTAGGAGGTGCCTAAGATGGCAAAGAAAGTAACAGGATATATTAAATTACAGATTCCAGCTGGCAAAGCAACACCAGCACCACCAGTTGGACCAGCACTTGGTCAGCACGGTGTCAACATCGTTCAGTTTACCAAGGAATTCAACGCAAGGACAGCAGATCAGGGCGACATGATCATCCCTGTTGTCATTACCGTATATGCGGACAGAAGCTTCAGCTTCATCACCAAGACCCCGCCTGCAGCTGTTCTGATTAAGAAGGCCTGCAACATCAAGAGCGGTTCCGGTGTTCCTAACAAGACAAAGGTAGCTGTTCTTAAGAAGGCTGATCTTCAGAAGATTGCAGAGACTAAGATGCCAGACTTAAATGCTGCCAGCTTAGAGGCTGCCATGAGCATGGTTGCCGGCACTGCAAGAAGCATGGGCGTTACCATCGAGGAATAATTCCAAAGAATCATATCTGGGAATTATACCAAGGAATAATACAATTGGTGCATGAATCCGGAGACACCCGAGCAAGGTTTCCGGGTTGCTAAGGCATTTACCCGTTATATGAACGTGGGAGGGAGATTCCCCGTCAATACCACTAGGAGGTTATTTAGAATGAAATCAGGAAAAAGATATGCAGAGGCTATGAAAAACGTAGACCGTGCTGCACTTTATGACATTGCTGATGCTATCACATTAGTGAAGAAGAATGCATCCGCAAAATTTGATGAGACTGTAGAGCTTCATATCAGAACAGGATGTGACGGACGTCATGCTGACCAGCAGATTCGTGGCGCTGTTGTTCTTCCTCACGGAACAGGCAAGACTGTACGTATCTTAGTATTTGCAAAGGGACCAAAGGCCGACGAGGCTCAGGCAGCAGGTGCTGATTACGTAGGAGCAGAGGAACTGATCCCGAGGATTCAGAACGACGGCTGGCTGGATTTCGACGTTGTGGTAGCTACCCCTGATATGATGGGCGTTGTAGGCCGTCTGGGCCGTGTACTGGGACCCAAGGGCTTAATGCCAAACCCAAAGGCCGGAACCGTAACCATGGATGTTACCAAGGCTATCAACGACATCAAAGCTGGTAAGATTGAATACAGACTCGACAAGACAAACATTATTCACGTGCCAGTAGGAAAAGCTTCTTTTACAGAGGAGCAGTTAGCGGACAACTTCCAGACGCTTATTGATGCGATCATGAAGGCTAAGCCAAGCACCGTTAAGGGCGCATACCTTAAGAGCGTTGCCCTGACCTCTACCATGGGTCCTGGCGTTAAGCTGAACGTTGCAAAGCTTGTAAACTAATTGATTGCTATAATATAGTGCTATAAGCACAAAACCCCATTCATCAGAAGGTTTAGAGCCTTGATTTGAAGTTTTAAATCGAATGTTTTATTCTTGAGGTTTTAATTCTGAGTGGGGCTTGACATCATTCATACAATATGATATGATACCACAGTATTGAATGCCCTGAGACAGCAGGTACCGTAAGGTGTAAGGCGAAAACGCCTGCCGAGGAACATACAAAACTCTGATTATTTATGATGAGATTTTGCGAACCTCTCTGTCTTTACGGCGGAGAGGTTTTTTGTCCGGTCTTTGCAGCTGTTGTACCTGGTATATCTGCCGCTGTTGGCATATCCGCATACCCGGCACGTCCGGTATGTCCGGTGCGCCCAACATGCGTCGCCTGCCCGATACAGTAGTCTACGGTCCCGGATTATGAATCGTTCCCGTGCTATGACGGTTTTCAATGCGAAAATATATAAGGAGGTAAACCATTCATGGCAAAAGTTGAATTAAAACAGCCAGTCGTAGATGAGATCAAGGCTATGCTGGAAGGCGCTGCCGGTGCAGTCATTGTTGACTACCGCGGTCTGACAGTAGAGCAGGACACTCAGCTGCGTAAGCAGTTAAGGGAAGCTGGGGTTGCTTACAAGGTATACAAGAATACTTTGATTAAGCGTGCAGCAGAAGGAACAGATTTTGCAGCACTTGCACCACAGCTGGAAGGACCTACCGCATTAGCAGTTTCCAAAGAAGACGCTACTGCTCCGGCACGTATCTTAGCTAATTTCGCTAAGACAGCTCCAAAGCTGGAACTGAAGGCATCTGTAGTTGAAGGAACCTACTATGACCAGGCAGGAACCCAGGTTATCGCAACCATTCCTTCCAGAGAGGAACTTCTTGGCAAGCTGCTTGGAAGCATCCAGTCACCAATCACCAACCTGGCACGCGTACTCAATCAGATCGCAGAGCAGCAGGGTGGAGCCGCAGAGGCATAATTTTGTTGACAGAAAAAGGCTTATCTGCCCGGCAGCAAACAGGGGCCGGACAATATTGAAAAACACAATTATTAAATATTAAACAGGAGGAACATAAAATGGCAAAGTTAACAACCGCTGAGTTTATCGAAGCTATCAAGGAATTATCCGTATTAGAACTGAACGAATTAGTAAAAGCATGTGAGGAAGAGTTTGGCGTATCCGCAGCAGCAGGTGTTGTAGTTGCAGCAGCAGGCGCTGGCGCAGCAGCAGCTGAAGAGAAGACCGAATTTGATGTAGAGCTGACCGAGGTTGGTCCTAACAAGGTTAAGGTTATCAAGGTTGTACGTGAAGTTACCGGCTTAGGCCTGAAGGAAGCTAAGGACGTAGTTGACGGAGCTCCTAAGGTAGTTAAGCAGGGCGCTTCCAAGGAAGAGGCTGAGGATGTTAAGGCTAAATTAGAGGCTGAGGGCGCTAAGGTTACATTGAAGTAATTTTAGACCAGGGCTGATAGAATCGTATAATCGGAATTCATCGGAATTCAGTTGATAAAGCTGAGGATGACTTAGATGGAAAGACCGCTGCGCTGAGACGTGTGAGACATGTTGAGGCGGGGCGGTTTTTTGATGGAGAAGATTTACCGTATATGTTAAAAGAGCTATGTGCCTCCTAATCAACACATAGCTCTTTGTCCTTTTCCCTAAATCCTATTGGCACAGAAACCAACATATATCCTATTTGTATTTAAAAATACATTCAATTGGTGAGACTATTTAACATAAACCCCTTCATCATTGAGAGTATAACCGTCAATTGTGGTGCCCCTCTTCATGTCTCCGTTATTTCTGTCAAAATAGTACCACTTACCATCCAGCTCTACCCAGCCTTTTGCTGCTGCGCCGCTCTCGGTGAGATAGTATGTACGATGATTATACTCAAACCAGGTATCAGCCATCATCTTGCCGTCCTGTCCAACATAATACCAGTTATTTGTAATCGGAACCCAGCTGTTGGTTACCATTGCGCCCTGAGCGTTAACCCAGTACCAGCTGTTGTCATATTTAACCCATGACTGAATGGCCATTTCGCCATTATCCTTAAGCCAGAACAGATTATTGTCATTCTCTACCCACTGGTTACGTACTGAATTGCCGGCTTCATCATAATAATACCATTTGTTCTGTACATTAAGCCATCCGGTATTAGCTAAACTGGTGACTGCGGATGCCATTGCTAATGTAGCTGCTGCCATAATTGTTGCAAGTGCTTTTGTGTGCTTTCTCATACGTATTTCTCCTTTTGGTTCATAATTTTGTAAGAAAAAATATACTTTATATTTAATATAATAGTATGTTTTTGTAAGAAAGTCAATGTTATTAGGAAGATATTTACAAAACAAATTACAAGAACTAGTTTTATATAAGGGAAAATTGCAATATAAATCAGAACACAGAATTTGAAAATGAAAAATGCGATAAGATTGCAGAAGAGGCCAAAGTATATGCAGTAATAAAAAATAGATTACCTTAAATGTAAATACTTACAAAAAAGTCATTACACTATTGCAAATTAAGAATTTATGTTGTATATTAGTCTCAGAAATAAAAGAGAATAGTTGTAACTGAAAATGTAAGCACTTACAAAAAATATAGCTATGGAGGTAAAAAATGAGTACAGGTGTAAAAGAAACTGTGATTCAGTTTGGAGAAGGAGGATTTTTGCGTGGATTTGTAGACTATTTCTTTCACAAACTCCAGGAAAAAGGTTTATATGATGGTAAGATTGTAGTGGTTCAGCCGATTGAAAAAGGCATGTGTCAAATGCTCTCCGACCAGAACTGTGAATATAATCTGTTTCTCCGGGGAATTGATAATGGACAGGTGGTAAATGAGCATACACATGTAACTTCCATATCCAGAGCTTTGAATCCATACACTCAGTATGAAGAATATATAGTATTGGCGGAGAATCCAGACTTAAGAGTTCTTGTATCTAATACTACCGAGGCAGGAATTGAATATCTGGGAACAGAAAATCTGACTGATATGCCGCCCAAGTCATATCCGGCTAAACTTACTCAGTTCTTATATAAACGCTATAAAGCTGGTTTAAGGGGACTTATTCTGCTGCCCTGCGAATTGATTGATGATAACGGGGACAATCTTAAAAAGTGTGTTCTTCAGTATGCAAAATTATGGGAGCTGGAGGATGGATTTACAACCTGGCTGGAAGATGAAAATGATTTCTGCAGCACACTGGTAGACCGCATTGTAACTGGTTACCCAAGGGATGAGGTCGAGGAACTGACTAAGCAGATTGGCTATGAGGATAAGCTTATAGACACAGCAGAAATTTTTCACCTGTGGGTTATCGGCGGTCACCATGAAGATGAACTTCCATTCCAGAAAGCCGGCTACAATATTGTCTGGACCGATGACGTTCATCCATATAAAAAGAGAAAGGTACGTATTCTCAATGGAGGACATACTTCCATGGTATTGGGTGCGTATCTGTATGGACTTGAAACAGTTGGCGAATGTATGAAGGATGAGAAGGTTTCCGCATTCCTTAAAAAGTGTATATTTGAAGAAATCATTCCTACAATTGGAGATACAGAAGATAACCGTAAATTTGGAGCGGCTGTTCTGGAACGATTCTCTAATCCATTTATCAAGCACCAGCTGTTAAGCATTGCATTAAATTCCGTAAGCAAGTTCCAGGTAAGAGTTCTTCCTACTATTTTAGAGTACAAAGAAAAGTTCGGGAATTATCCAAAGGCCCTTACATTTTCTATGGCAGCACTAATCTCCTTCTACCGTACGGATAAAGCAAACGATGGGGATGAAATAATGCAGTTTATGAAAACTGCTTCTGTGGAAGAAATCATGAAGAGGGAGGATTATTGGCACGCTGATCTCTGTGAGATGATTCCCATGGTGAAGGAATACTATGAATTGATTCAGAGTAAGGGAATGGCCGAAGCTTATGGCGTTATATTAGGAATGTAAATTAAAATCAATTGCAGATATGGATTGATTGAATAAATAATTTAGAGTTATATAAGCGGGCATCACATCCAGACTAGTTCATGGAGGTGGTGCCCGTTCTTGATTTAAGCCGCAGAGATGAGCAAATTACAGAAGGTAGATTTTGCATGTATCGTGAAAACCTGCATCATGCATAGATATAAATACAATATTCAGGAGACATAACATCTTTGTAATAATTATGTAAGAAAATGCACAGGTAAAAGTTATGGTATTTTTCCGGAATTTATAATATACTAAGTGCGTGTGATGGAGCTGGTTAGCTTTTAACGGAATTGTCGATATTACATAATTTTAGTAGAATTTGCAAAAAATGCAAAAAAACTATTGATAATTTTCCTTATCCGAAGTATAATCAACTCGTAATGCAAAAAAGGAATTTCAAAAAGTATTTCAAAAAGAAAAAGGAGAGTGCATTAATTATGAGAAAGCAGACAAAGTTAGTTGCTGTATTATCAACAGCAGCACTGCTCGCTATTGGTGCATCCATGACTTCTTTCGCAGCTACAGGATGGGCTGAGGAAGACGGTACTTGGGTATATTACAACAGAGACGGCGAGAGAGCAACCGATCAGTGGAAGAAATCCGGTAACAACTGGTACTGGTTAGATAGCGACGGCGAAATGGCTATTGATCAGCTGATTGAAGACGGCGACAACTATTATTATGTAGACATCAACGGTGTTATGGCAGCTAACCAGTGGGTAGCTATCGACAACGAGGATGCAGGACAGGACGATGAGCCGGATCATTACTGGTATTATTTCCAGGCCAACGGCAAGGCATTGACTCAGGGCGATAATGACAAGGTTTCCCTGAAAACAGTCAACGGCAAAAAGTATGCTTTTGACGATGAAGGCAGGATGCTGTTCGGCTGGGTAGATGAAGACAGCGCTGAGCGCGTTGACGATACGGACGGCGACGGCTTTAAAGAAGGCACCTACTATTTCGGCGGCGAAGATGACGGCGCAATGACCGTTGGCTGGTTACAGCTCGATGTTACCTATGATGAGGCCACCAACGACGATTATAAGTATACCGCTCCTGTGTTTAATGATGATGAGGACCAGACACGTTGGTTCTACTTCAAGTCCAATGGTAAGAAAATTTATGCTGAAGACGGAGACCGCACAAAGGATAAGACCATCAACGGCAAGAAATATGCCTTTGACGAATACGGCGCAATGGTAGCTGAGTGGTCTCTGGACGAGGAAGATCTGCCAGGCAAGAGCCTTGCCTCCTACTCTGATGCTGTAGAATCCGGCGACGTTAATGCCGGAACAGCCAGCGCTTCCAATATCATAACCGGTAAGGCCTTTAATGCCAAGTACAGCGAGGCATGGAAATACTTCAACAGCGTTGACGACGGCGCCCGCGTAAGCAAGGGCTGGTTCAAGGTAGTTCCTGCTGAATATCTGAACGACGAGAAATACAATGATGATGAGGACTACTGGTACTACGCAGACGGCAGCGGCAATCTGTACGCCGGTGAGTTCAAGACCATCAAAGGCAAGAAGTATGCGTTCCGCAATGACGGCCGTATGATTGACGGACTGAAGTTCATCTATGAAGACAAGGATGCCCAGAGCCTGACTGTATGGGCTGATGACGATGATCCTTACAGATTTGACTCCGAGGACGACTTTGATGATAATGCTCCTCTCTATGAGGCTGCCGGATACTACTGCTACTACTTCGGCGACGGCGATGACGGTGCCATGAGGACTAATAAGAGCACAGTTGAGATTGATGGAGAAAACTTCAACTTCTACTTTGAGAAATCCGGCGGCAAGAAGGGTGCCGGCTTAACAGGCGAGAAGGATGATAAATTCTATCAGTCAGGCAAGCTGCTGAAGGCTGACAGTGATGATAAGTACTCTGTTGTCCAGAGACAGTTAGTGAAGAAAACAGATGGAACCATAAACAGCGAACTTGAGGTAGTTACCACTAAAGACAGCACTACCACTGAAGTTTACAATATGCTGGATGATGTTGATGAATTATTGTCCGTAACTAAAGATGCAGGTATTGAAATCTTAACCATTGACGACCTTAATTCATCTGCTTACTCAGGTAAGGCTGATTCTATTCTGAAGGCAGCAAACATTAACAAGGATTTGGAAGACCTGAGAGAGGTTTACATCTTCGGTACCAAGGACGAAAATGGCAACTTTAAGGCATCTGAGCTGAATACCAAGGATTACTTCCTGGTAAATACATCCGGTAAGGTACTTGACAGCAAGGGCAGACATAAAGACGGCAGCGATTACTACTACGCTCTGACCGGCAGCGGTAAGATCGCCGGTATCTATGTAGAGGATTAATCCAAACTGCGGTAAGCTGATGCTGCAGATTAATTAGTAATATAAGGGGGAAGCGTTATGACTGATTTAGTTGATTGTCATAACGCTTTCTTTTATTATCCAAATTCATAATGACAACAGGAGGACTCTATTTTGTTTAAAAAAATTGCAATATTGGGAATGGCCCTGATGTTAGGCCTCTCTTCTTCCACTGCTGCCTTTGCAGACCAGACAGAGACATCAACCACAACTATGGAGAACTGCGGGGCTTTTCTTTTTGAATGGAGGCCCGTGGACTGCGGCGACGGTCATTATTTTGCCATATTAGTAGGCGGAAATACTATAAGTGAAAGTGATGTCATCTTAAACAGAGGATATGATTACCCTTATACCTTTGACTATACGGTTCCGCGTCCATGGGGCGAGGTTCCCCAGTTAGTTAATATAGATGGTATCTGGGGTATCCCTGAAAACTGGGCCATCCTTCCGGAAGGAAGCCAGCCCACACTTCGCATCACGCTTGTTACAAATAATAACATACTCCCCACCAAGGAACGATACATTGATGTAGTCAGCCTGCCGCGGAATATTAATTCCAGGGACCTGCCGGCCGAAGTACGGAAATATTTAATCAATGTGGACGGTTCTGACGCCGGTGCCTATGACGGCACCACCACAGCCGGATGGGAAGAGGAAAACGGTTTATGGCGCTACCGGAAATCAGATAATACCTATGTCTCAAACACATGGCTTAAACTGGATGACAAACAATACTACATGAACGAACAGGGCATCATGCTGGCCGACACCATTACCCCCGACGGCTATTATGTAAATGCAAAGGGCGAGAAAACAGGTTACATACCCGGCTGGCTCCAGGACGGCGCAAGCTGGAAATATGTGAGGAAAAACGGATATTATGCAGCCAATCAATGGATTCAGGACACGGATGGAAAGTGGTACTATTTTGACATGGCGGCTGTCATGCTGGCGGATACCACTACTCCTGACGGCTATTATGTGGATGCCAGCGGTGTATGGGATGGCCAGCCCGCCTCTGCTGTCATAAACGGTGAAAATCCCGGTCCAGGAGTGGACACAGCTGCTCATACTGAAGAATAATCCTGCCTTTTCTACTGCGGCACTGATAAGCGGCAACCGGGGTACCATTTTGGGGCTCTTTGTCAATAGTTGGGGTGGGATTTGTTAAAATCCCGCCCCAATTCTAT